>JACQGS010000259.1 GCA_016199405.1 Chloroflexota bacterium
ACCGGCGCCCACATGTGACAAGTAACGCACGGACCCGGGGTATTGCCCTTTGTATCAAGCGGCTTGCTGAACAAGAACTGAGGCAGTGACAAATTCTTTCCATCATATGCCGTGTTCTTGATCGGCGCATTACCGACCTTCAAGTGCTCGGTCGAGTTCGGGAGTGTTTGACCGTACGTGATTCCACCTATGCCGGACAACATTTCGGCGGCGGCGGAGTAGTGCGGGGTGCTGGTCGACTTGCCGGCTTCAAAGTCAGCGGAATTGACGCGGCTGTTGTGGCACGTGAAGCAGATGGCGGAGAGTCCGACATCATTCTTGACTTCAAACGGCACTTCGACTGGTTTGCCGACGACGCGCAGTTGTGCATAGTTGGCGTCAGAGTGCGGCTCGTGGCAGGTCGCGCAACCGATGTAACCAGGTTCATTGCTCCAAGCGGCTTGCTCTTTTGGTTTGGCGAGGAAGGTGATAAAGCCCTCACCGCCATGGCAGCGCATACATGCCTGTCGCGCGGGTCCGTTGATTTCTTCGAAACTGGTGCCCGTGGTGTGCTTGGAGTTGGCGGTTTGCCATCCTCTTGAGTGATTTGCCGCCGCGCCATGGCATTGATCGCAGACTTTGTTGTCCAAACTGGCGGTCATCACAGCCGCCCCTTGGGTCACGTGCTCTTTTGCGGGACCATGGCAGTTTTCGCAACTAATGCTTGCCATGTTCTTGATCGCCGCCGGCGCGGTTTCCCAGTTGCTGGGATTCTTCTTGGCGAATGCGCCGTTGATCAAATCCCAGGTGGGAAACTTCCAGCCGGTCTTTGTCTTGACGTCATAGTAGCCACCCGAACCCGCATAAGGCGGCGGATTGAAACCGATCGTGTGGCAGGTGGCGCAGGAATCGGAATAGTGTGTGTCGATCTTCTGGGGACCATCGACCAGATTGTCCAGTTCACGCGCGAAGAGTGTGGCGTGATTGGTCTTTGCCCACTCATCGGTTTGGGTGGCATGGCAGGTTTTGCAATTGCCATCGTTGACTCCGATGTAGGTGCCGGCGTGAATTTGGATACCCGCGTTCTTGCTCGCATTGGCGGCATCGGTTGCCGTTACGGTGACCAGATAGACACCGACGACATCTGGCGTGAACTCGGTCTTCACTGCTGCAGAATCCTTGATGGCGGCTTTGGTGCCAGCCGGTCCCGAAACTGCCCAGCGGACGGTCTTGGGTGGATTCTTGGGGTCTGCAACTTTAAGCGCAAGGTGCACCGGGACGTTAACCGGATGATTTACCGATCCAGCAACCGGCAAACCACGCACGGCGCTAACTTCGCCGACTTTGGTGTCGGTGATGTACTTGATGGTCGCTGTAATCGCATTCGGCTCCAGCGATAGATTGGCTTGGGACGCGACGCCGACGATCTCAATCATGGATCCTTCAGCGGGTGACTGGAGCTTGAGTCGCGGACCGGGCGCGAGCGTTGGCTTGGGCGCTTCGGTCGGCTTGGGTGCTGCCGGCGGTTGGACGATTACGGTTTCTTTGACGACGACCGTTTCTTTTACCGGCGGCGGCGTTGTTGCAGGCGCGCAGGAGATCATGACGATGAGGGTGGTCAAGATCACGAGCGTCGCCATCGTGACGAGGTTTTTTTCAGAACGCATACGTCTCCTTTTTGATTTAGCACTCGTAGGGAAACGAATCTCATTTGATCTTGCCGGTGATTCCTCCTTTGATTTGGGCGCTAGCATTCTTCCCTCGTCAGAAAAACGCAGACGCCGCAAATAAAAAAACGTCTCGATGCCGCTCATCGGAGACGTTTGGTTCCGCAACGCGAGAACGTTATTTGATTTCATCCCACGCACCCTTGCCGCGTAGCAGTCTTGCTATAAGCGAAACAACCGGCAAAACGCATATCAAACCGGTGGCAATTCGGTCAAAAGCGCGCGGCGCGCATGAGGTGCATCCCGCGCGGCAACCGTCGGCGGGATGTTTTGACCAAAGCGAAACCAATTCAGTTATCGCTTTTCGACAACGCCATGCTATGCCCACTGTATAGGCGGAGTGTGCCTTTCAGTCCGTGCAGGACGGAAAGGCATTTTTTGTTTTCGGGAGATGAGAGGTTTGAATGGACACTATCCCCAAAGAAATCGCGCTTGAAATTTGCCGCGCGCTCTGTTGCGAGCGAATCACCACATGGCAAACGTGGTTTGTGTCTTCGTGTTGGGAATGCTTGGTGCTTTCAAACGGCAAACCCAACCAGATGCTTTTCTCAAAAGTGCCGGGCAATCGCGGTTGCGCGCAAGTGAACGCGGTTTATACGCGACGCCAATTCGCCGCGCCGGATTCCCTGTACGATCGCGTGTATGTCAGCGATGAGCAATGTTAGGCTGGGAAAGAGAGGGCTTTGATGCGCGCGACTGCCTTGCTTGAACAGATCGAGTACCACGAAAAAAACCCGTACGCGCAACCACTCTGCATCGATCAGCACGGGCGCGTGTTGCGCTTTGCGTTACGCCCCGGGCAATCCATCCGCGAGCACAATGCGCCCAATTCACCCTTTTACGTCGTGGTGTTGCAAGGACACGGCATTTTTGCCGGCGCAGATGAACGCACCCAAGAATTTGGCGCGGGCGCGCTGTTGATCTTCGACCCCGGCGAGAATCATTCGATCCGCGCCTTGGATGAGGAACTCGTCTTTCTGGGATGGTCGCA
Source organism: Chloroflexota bacterium (assembly GCA_016199405.1). Classification (GTDB taxonomy): domain Bacteria; phylum Chloroflexota; class Anaerolineae; order UBA4142; family UBA4142; genus JACQGS01. The sequence goes on from JACQGS010000259.1 coordinate 2,698, forward strand.
CGGTGCGCCGAGCCAAGTTGCGGATCGCAGTGGGGGCGAAATGGCGCGGCGTCAACGCGTTCCGACCGGCGAAATGCCGGCGCGGTGAGAGGATTCACTCTTGACTCGCTTGGGACGGTTTTCTCACACAATTTTGACTTGGACGCGATAGGGTTGCAAGTAGAAAACGCTCTGGCGTGAAGGAGCACGGCATGAAACTCGCAGTGCGCGTTTCGATGATTCTGGCACTGGTTGCCTTGGCGGCGATTAGCGCCGCATTACTTTTTTCGGTGCCGGCAGACGCGCAGGGACCGGTTCTAGCGGACCCAGAATGCCTCGGCTGTCATGCGGATTCCAATCTTATTAAAACATTGCCGAGCGGCGAGCTGTTGTCGTTGTACGTGGATGCCGCGCTGGTGGCGGAATCGGTGCATGGCAAGAAAAATATTGCCTGCGCGCAGTGTCATTCGACCATCACGCGCTTTCCGCATCCGGAATTTGTCGTCGCGGATCGCCGCGACGTCACGTTGAAACTGTACGGGCAATGCCGGCAATGCCACGCGGAAAATTATTCAAAATCGCTCGATAGCGCGCATACGCGCGCGCTCGCCGGCGGCGATCGCAACGCGGCGGTCTGCACCGATTGCCATACCGCGCACACGGTCACGCCGCCGGATCAACCGCGGGCGCGCATCCCGCAAACCTGCGCGCAATGCCACAGCACGATCTTTGACGATTACGCCAAAAGCGTGCACGGCGCGGACGTGTTGAACGGCGCTAATCCGGACGTGCCGACCTGCATTGATTGTCACGGCGTCCACAACATCGGCGATCCGACCACCGCCGCGTTCCGATTGAAATCGCCGGAAATTTGCGCGGGTTGCCACACCGATCCAAAACGGATGGCGAAATACAAAATCTCCACCAACGTCCTCAACACCTACGTCGCCGATTTTCACGGCACGACCGTGCAACTCTTTGAAAAACAATCGCCGGATACCCCGACGAACAAACCGGTCTGTTACGATTGTCACGGCGTCCACAACATCCGCAAGCCGAACGATCCGAACGCGACGGTGTTCAAAGAAAATCTGCTCAAGACTTGCCAGCAGTGCCATCCGGATGCGACCGACCAGACGTTTACCGCGGCGTGGATGAGTCATTTTGACGCGAGTCCCGCGAAATATCCGCTCGTCTATTACGTGAATTTGTTTTACACGATCTTGATTCCGCTCGTGATCGGCGGCATGGCGCTCTTTGTCGCGCTGGATATTTATCGCCGCGTGCGGCGACTCACGCCTAACGCGGACAAGCCGAAAACAAATAGGGAATAACCCACGAAGAACACGAAGGAACACTAATTTTTTTTCGTGAGCTTCGTGGACAAAAATCCTTGCTTCCAGAGTATGAGGCAGGAGTTTCGAATGGCGAATGAACAATTCTACGAACGCTTTCCGCGCGCGCAACGCCTTGAACATTGGTTGTTGGTGTTTTCGTTCACCGTACTCGCCGTGACCGGCTTGCCCCAAAAATTTGCCGGCGACGCGTGGGCGGAGACGCTGATTGCAGGAATGGGTGGGATTGAAATGGTGCGCGTGATTCACCATCTCGCCGCGATCGTGTTGTTGCTGGAATCGGTTTATCACGGCGTCGTCGTCGCCTACAAAATGTTCGTCGTGCGCGTGCGCTGGACGATGTTTCCACAATTGCAAGACGCGGCGGACGCGCTCAACGCGGTCTTGTACAATCTCGGCGTGCGGAAAAACGCGCCCGAGTTCGATCGCTATTCGTTCGCGGAAAAAGCCGAATACTGGGCATTGGTGTGGGGCACGGTGATTATGGCATTCACCGGCTTTATGCTGTGGAATCCCATTATCACTTCGCGATTTTTGCCGGGCGACGCGATCCCCGCCGCCAAAGCCGCGCACGGCGCGGAGGCGATCCTTGCCGCGCTTGCGATTGTGATCTGGCATTTCTATCACGTGCATTTGAAGACTTTGAACCGCGCGATGTTCACCGGCAAATTGAGCGCGCCTGAAATGCGCGCAGAACATCCGGCGGAACTCGCGCGCATTCAAGCCGGCGCGAGCGAGCCAATCCCGGCGCCCGCGCTGATCGCGCAACGCCGGCGCGGATTTATTCCGATCGCGACCGTCGTTTCGATACTGTTGTTGCTCGGCGTGTTTTTGTTCATCACGGCAGAAACGACCGCAGTCACGACCGTGCCCAAGCCGAGCGCGAAAGTTCAAGTGTTTGCTCCGCGCACCCTGACCCCCACGCGCGTGCCGACGCGTGCCGCCACCGCGTTGCCCGGTCAAACGCCCATCGCGCAGCCGACGCAAAAACCCTCCATCGGTCCGGCACCGATCCCCGCGAGCCATGCGGGCCGCGCGGTGTGTCAAGTTTGTCACGTCACCGGCGTGGGTACCGCGCCGAAAAATCCGGCGGATCATGCGGGGCGCTTGGATGCTTCGTGCACGGATTGTCACAAGCCCAAGTAATTTGGTCGAGATCAAGATTTGACTTTTGTTCCCGCGCATGGTATACAAAAGTCCGCTAATTCGATTGAATTAGTAGACATTTAGGCAAAATGTTGCCATGAAACTCTCCAAGCGTGGCGAATACGGGCTCAAGGCAATGATCGATCTTGCCCTGAGCGATTCCCTGTCCCGGGTAATTCAAATCAAAACTATTGCGACGCGAGAGCAAATCCCCGTCAAGTTTCTGGAGCAGATACTGCTCACACTGAAGAACGCCGGTTTGTTGCAAAGCAAGAAAGGCATTGGCGGTGGCTATTATCTCGCCCGACCATTGAGCGAAATCACACTTGGGCAAATCGTGCGTGTGCTTGACGGTACCCTGGCACCCATCCGATGTGTCAGCAAAATTGCTTACGAAGAGTGCGTCTGTTCCGATCAAGAAACCTGCGGTCTGCGACTCGCGATGCTAGACGTGCGCAATGCCATCGCCAATATTCTTGATGCCACGACATTGGCTGATGTTGCCGCACGCGTGAACAGTGCCAAGCAACACAAGAAGATAGCCTCCCCAGTTAAAACAGATGCGAGAACTCTAGCGACCTGAAGAACAATTCCACGCACGGCGCGCTGTGCATTAGAAATGGTAAGACCATGTGCCGTGCGTTCTTTTTGTTTCTGTAATACCCTACTATTCCACTAGAATTTATAGGATTTAGCGCATCGGGCACTGCACTCGAAAGATCGTCTGCTCTTGTACTCGAAGCCAAAAAATCTCGTGAAGGAGGAAGCAGTTGAAAAAACGGATTGTGGTACTACTCACGCTTGTTTTCGCAGTCGGGTGCGGTACACCGGCGACCCCGAATGTGGTCACCCTGCGCGCGGGATACTTTCCGAATATCACGCATTCGCAAGCGGTGATCGGCGTCACCGATGGAACGTTTCAGCGCGCGCTCGGCGACAACGTGAAACTAGACACCAAGATTTTCAACGCGGGACCATCCGCGATTGAAGCGATGTTCGCCGGGCAACTCGATCTCACCTATATCGGACCGAATCCGGCGATTAATGGCTACGTCAAATCCAAAGGCGAAGCGTTACGCATCGTTGCCGGCGCGACAAGCGGCGGCGCGGTGTTAGTCGTTCGAGCGGACGCGGGAATCGTCAAGCCGGCCGATTTCGCCGGCAAGAAAATCGCGAGCCCGCAGTTGGGCAATACCCAAGATGTCGCGCTGCGCGCGTGGCTGTTGAAGCAGGGATTAAAACTCAAAGAGCAGGGCGGCGATACGCAAGTCATTCCGATCGCAAACCCGGACATCTTGACGCTCTTCGTCAAAAAGGAAATTGACGGCGCGTGGGTGCCGGAGCCGTGGGGCGCGCGCTTGGTGCGCGAAGCCGGCGGCAAGATTTTTCTCGACGAGCGCGATTTGTGGAAAGACGGACGCTTTGTCACCGCGCACGTCATCGTGAGCACCAAGTTCCTGAAAGAAAATCCTGAACTCGTCCGGCGCTGGCTCGCCGCGCATGTGGAACTGACCCAGCGCATCAACGCCGATCCCGCGTCGGCGCGGCAGAAACTCAACAACGAAATCGAACGGCTGACCGGCAAGGCATTGCCGCCCGCGGTGCTGGACGATGCCTGGTCGCGCATGCAAGTCACCTACGATCCGATTCGCCGTTCACTGGTGGATTCAGCCGATTCAGCGTTCCGCGCCGGCTTTCTGGGTGACACGCCGCCAGATTTGGCGGGCATTTACGACCTCAAGATTCTTAATGATATACTCAAGTCCAACAATCTACAACCAGTTGAGTAACTGATGCTACGCAAATTGTCACTCTGAGCGAAGCGAAGAGTCTCGTTGCCGCAAAAGAACGCGAAATCTTTCAAAACAAACAAGATTTTGGTTGATATATCGAGATTCTTCACTCGCTTCGCTCGTTCAGAATGACACTGCGTAACGTGAGTAAGAGGAAACACATTGCACAAACTCGAATTCAAAGGTGTCACCAAGACCTTCACCACCCGCAATCGTTCCATTGCGGTACTGGATTCGTTCGATTTGCAAATTCAGCGCGGCGAATTTGTCTGCTTGTTGGGACCTTCCGGCTGTGGCAAGACGACATTGTTGCATCTCATCGCGGGGTTGGAAAAACCGACGCAAGGCGCGGTGTTGGTGGACGGTGAACCGGTGCAAAAGATTTCGCGCGAGCGCGTGATGATCTTTCAGGATTTGGCATTGTTCCCTTGGCTGAACGTTCTCGGCAATGTCGTGTTCGGTCTGCAGATGACGGGAATGTCCAAGCCAGAACGCCGTCAAATCGCCCGGCGGTACCTGCAACTCGTCCATCTCGCCGAATTTGAGCGAACCAATCTTCACGAATTATCCGGCGGAATGAAACAGCGCGTGGCTTTGGCGCGCGCGCTGGCGGTAAACCCCGACGTGCTGCTAATGGACGAACCCTTCGCCGCGCTCGACGCGCAGACGCGCGATCTGCTCCACGCGGAATTGCAGAACATCTGGAAAGAGACCGGCAAAACGATTGTCTTTGTGACGCATAACGTGCGTGAAGCAATCGTGCTGGGCGATCGCGTCGTCGTGCTGTCCGCGCGCCCGGGGCGAATCAAACGGGATGTTGCGATTGATTTGCCACGCCCGCGCCAGATCGAAAATTATGCCGTAGTGGATCTAGCGCGCGGGATTTTGGATTTGATGAGGGAAGATATTGTCACCACCGAGTTTGAGGTCGCGGAGCGCGTCCCGCAGGTAGGTCGGGATGTTCTCTAAGATCCGACTGGCGAATCTGGTCGCGGACGCGCGCGCACATAAAATCGCGTTTTTTGTTTGCCTGTTGGCGTTGTGGCAGGGGCTGGTTCAATTGGGGCTGTGGCAAGAATACATTTTTCCGTCACCGCTCGGCGTTGCGCGTACGCTGGCGCGTGGATTTCAAAACGGAACACTGCTGATTGGGATCGCGGTGAGTTTGCAGAGAATCCTGATTGGATTCGGGATTTCGGTCGTTTTCGGCACAGTCCTGGGTTTGCTGATCGGGCGAATCCGGTTGCTTCAAGAAACCATCGGCGCGCTGGTGCTGGGACTGCAAGCGTTGCCGAGCATTTGCTGGCTGCCTATCGCGCTCTTGTGGTTTGGCTTGAGCGAAACCGCGATTTTGTTTGTCGTCGTGATGGGCGCGTTACTCTCGATCACACTCGCCACTGAAGCGGGCGTGCGCAACACGCCGCCGCGCTATGTGCACGCCGCGCGCAATTTGGGCGCGCGCGGCTGGCGCATTTATCTCTACGTGATTCTGCCTGCTGCACTGCCGGCGATCATCAGCGGACTCAAACTGGGATGGTCTTTTGCGTGGCGGTCGTTAATGGCGGCGGAATTGCTCTATGTCGGTTTGGGGCTGGGTCAATTGTTGAACATGGGCAGAGAATTAAACGATATGAGTCAAGTGGTCGCGGTGATGCTCGTCATCATCGCGATCGGGCTGACGGTGGATCGTTTCATTTTTCAACCGGTCGAGTCGCGGGTGCGCGAACGCTGGGGCTTGGGATAAAGCGTCGCCGTCCGTTTCAGACCAAATCGGCATTTGTCTTTGACCGGCTTTGGACGCAGGTCGCTGAAGATGATGCCGCATAATTTCACAGGGTGAAGGCACGCCCTGCGTGAGTCCGGATCGATGGCTCGCGCCGGGCGTTTTTTTATTTCCCGGTAGGAGAGGGCAATGAATATTCTTCGCACGCTCGCCACGCGTCTCAAAACAATCTCGCGGCGCGCGTGGTTATTATCGCTGGGCGTTGTCGTCATCTTGTTCCTCACGCTCGCCGGCATTCTCTACGCGTGGGACTATACCAACTCTCCGCCGTTTTGCGGTACGACTTGCCACACGATGCCGCCGGAATACGCGGCGTATCAAGTTTCGCCGCACGCGCGCGTGTCGTGCGTGGAATGTCACATCGGGCGGACCTTCGTGGGCAACCAATTTACGCGCAAAGCCGGCGATCTGATGCACGTCGTGCGGTACGCTTCCAACCAGTACGCCTTCCCCCTCTACGCGGCGGGGATGTTGCCGGCGCGCGAATCGTGCGAGAAATGCCATTGGCCCGAAAAATTTTCGAATGATCGCGTCGTCACGGTCAAGCATTACGCGGACGACGCGGACAATTCGCTGTCGGCGACCTATCTAATTTTGAAAACCGGCGGCGGCACGCAACGCGAGGGCAGGGGGCTGGGGATTCACTGGCACGTCGAGAACGAAGTGGATTTCATCGCGCTCGATCCGCTCAGCCAAACTATTCCGTGGATCCAAGTGAAGGACGCGCAAGGCAATCTCACCGTCTACGCGGATGTGGAAAAACCGCTCACCGCGGACGAAATCGCGCGCGCGGATAAACGGCGCATGGATTGCATTGACTGCCATAATCGCATCTCGCATACCTTCAAGTCGCCGGCGCAAGCGCTCGACGAAGCGCTCTCGCTCAATCGGATCGACCTGACGATTCCGCTGATTCACAAAAAAGGCGTCGAGGTTTTGACGCCCGCGTACAAGACCACCGAAGAAGCGAATCAGGCGATCGATGCGCTGGAAGGGTTCTATCAAAAAGAATACGCGGCGTACTATGAAAAGAATTCCACGCTCGTGCGCGCGGGACTGAACGTTCTCAAGCGCATTTATCGGGATTTGGTTTATCCGACGCAAGATTTGAGTTGGACGACGCATCCGGACAATATCGGGCATAAAGACTGGTCGGGTTGTTTCCGCTGTCACGACGGCAAGCATTTTACGCCCGATAACCAGAGCGCGATCCGGCTCGAGTGCAACGTCTGCCACACGTTGCCGGAAGTTTCCAAAGCGAACGGACCCGCGCCGGTCATTTCCGTTGCGCGCGCGGATGAACCGGAATCGCATCGCACGACGCTGTGGCTCGCGCAGCATCGCACCGTCTTTAACGCGACCTGCCAGGAATGCCACGACACGCGCAATGCCGGCGGCAAAGACAATTCATCCTTCTGTTCCAATAGCGCGTGTCACGGCACGAAATGGACATTTGCCGGCTTGGACGCGCCGGGTCTCGCCAAAATTTTCCCGCCGCCGGTGCCGCCGCGCGCCGCCGGCAATCCGGCAAAAAAGATCCCGCATCCGATTGGCGGAAATCCGGATTGCCAAATTTGTCACGGCGCGTCGACGATTGTGCGCCCCTATCCGACGGATCACGCGGGGCGCGCGAACGAAACTTGCACCGCGTGTCATGCCCCGAGTATTCCGGCGAACGTAGAGCAAGCCGCCAAAGTCCCGCCGCCGCCGATGAAGCACGAACTGGCAGGCAGGACGCAATGCTTGGGCTGTCACGCGAGCGGATCGGCGAGCATTCCGCAAGTGCCGCAATTTCACAAGGATTATGAATTTCCAAATTCCGGTTGTTTGAATTGCCACAAATCCGGTTTGACCGTAACGGTGTCGGGCGCGATCGCAACGCCGACGCGTTCCGCGACCTCAGCGACACCGGCAACTCTGCAATCGCCCGCAACCGCGACGAAAGTACCCAAGCCCGCGCTGGCGCAACCGGTGAATGTGACCCACACCGGGCAGACCAAGTGCCGTCTGTGTCATGCCACCGGCGTCGCGACCGCGCCGAAATCGCCGCCGGATCACGCCGACTTTACCGATGCAATGTGCGTGACTTGTCACAAGTGAGGTGACAAGTCGCAAGTGACATGGGGCAAGGGGTAAGGGACAAGAAAAGGTGACTCTACCGGAATGAACGGGAATCTTTGCCACGAATTACACGAATTTCACAAATTCGCTGCCATTTCGTGTAATTTGTGAAATTCGTGGCAGGGTTTTCCCGCCAAAGTCGGGAGAGCCGA
>JACQGS010000261.1 GCA_016199405.1 Chloroflexota bacterium
ATCCAGCACGCCGAAGAGCAATAATAATAGCACCGGCAACGTCAATGCCAACACCACCAAGCTTTGCGCGCGTTGACTTGCGCGCGGGTACGGTTGCGCGCGTGGATGGATATTCAAATTCGAATTCAAAAATTTATGCATTGCCATTTGAAAAAGGGGCTACAGAGTTTCCTCTGTAAGCCCCCGTGTGATAGAAAGAAAACCGATTGGATGAATGGTAGAAATTTTTTCGTGGACCCTATTTGGAATAGGGCCCGTCGTACAAGGCATGCCCGAAGGGGCTTGCCCGAATGGTTGGTCTTGCGTGGAATTACGTTCCGGTCAAGCCGCTGGTAATCCGGCTGAAAATATTCGCAACTTGCGGACCCAGCAATGCCAGAATGGCGATCACGACAATAGCGACCAAAACGAGAATTAACGCGTACTCCACCAACCCTTGACCTTTTTGACGAGGCAGATACATTGGATTCTCACCTCCTTTCGGAAAATTTATCTCTGTAGCCATTATAGCACGCTTCGTCAAGCGACGGCAATAGGAGGGCGGTACCTTGATTATTTTGAAGGCAACTCGATGCGCGCTTTGGTGCCGCGCCCGGTGCCGCTTTGCATTTGCAATCGCCCGCCGAGCATTTCGATGCGCTTTTCCAAATTCGCCAGCGTGGAACGCCCGCGCTCGCGCGCGGCTTCCAATACCGCCGCGACGTCAAAGCCGCTGCCGTCATCTTCGACGGTCGCGCTCACCGGATTATTTTGCAGGTCGAGCGTCACCAAGACGCGCGCGGCGTGCGCGTGCCGCGCCGCATTGCTCAGCAATTCCTGAATCGCGCGAAAAAAAGTGACCTCGATATACGGCGCGAGCGCGCGCTCGCCTTGAATCGTCAATTGCGTCGGCAGTTTGTTTTTGGCTTCGAACGTTTGCACGTAGCGTTTGAGCGTCGGCAATAATCCCAAATCGTCCAGCATCATGGGGCGCAATTCAAAGATAAATTCGCGGATGCGCTGAAACGTCGCGTTCGCGGAGGTTTTCAAATTGCCCAACTCGCCGCGCGCCCGCGCCGGATCCGCTTCAAATAATCGCTCGACGATCTCCGCCTGCAAAATCAAATTGGTCAGCGATTGCGCTGGACCATCGTGCATCTCGCGCGAGAGGCGTTGGCGTTCCGCTTCCTGCGCTTCGATGATATGCACCATCGACTGTCGATCGATGCCGCCGCCCCGCGCGCCGGCGACGCCCGCCGGCGGCGCCTCCGCGATTTGGACCGCGAGCGCGCTCAACTTTTCCAACTGCGCGCGATAGCGTTGCAGACTGCGTTGCTTGCCTTGCAACTGCTCCAATTGACTCCGCATCATAAACAAACGCATTTGCGAATCTTGCGCGGCGGCGTACGCGGATTTCACATCCGCCCGCGAAAAAGATTCCAAGTTCGCTTCCAGCTCGCGCATCCGGCTGGCAGAATCGGTTTGGCGTTGCTGTAAGCGGTCGATCTCACCTCCCGTTTGTTTTACAAGGATATCGATCTCGCGCATCTCAACGTCTAACTGCTCGCGTTCTTTTTCCGATTCGGACGCCAGTTCGCGGAGACGCGGCAGCGCATTTGATTCAGTCGGCGGCATTCTATTCCCTTTTATGAGTGAACATCTTGCAAACGAATCCAACCGCGGCGCAAGGCGTACACGGCGGCTTGCGTGCGGTCATTCACCGCGAGCTTGCGCAGAATGGACGTCATGTGATTCTTGACCGTTTGCCGGCTGATGCCCAATTTCTTGGCGATTTCTTTGTTGCTCTGGCCGCTCGTGATGCAGGTCAGAATTTCCATCTCGCGCGTCGAGAGCGGTTGAAACGCATACTCGCCGCGATCGCCGGTCGACGCCATCTGTTCGAATTGATTCAAAAGCCAGTTGGCAACTTGCGGCTTGCCGAGTACCGCGTCGTTCACGACATAGTTGCCTTGTGCGGCTTCGTGAATGGCGGTCACCAACTGTTTGGGATCCACATCTTTGGGAAAATACGCGGCGGCACCGGCGCGCAAGGCATGGAGCATTTGCTCGTCGTCGTGATACGCCGTCAGCACGATCACGGCGATTTCATCGCGATTTTGCTTCAGTTCGCGCGTCACTTGCAAGCCGTTCATGCCGGGCAGATTCACGTCCATCAAAATCACTTGCGGCTTTTTTGCGCGCGCTTTGGTGAGCGCTTCCTGTCCATCCGCCGCTTCATCTTCAATCACAAGGTCTTTTTCCAATTCCAACACGCGGCGCAAGCCGGCGCGAAAAAGCGGATGATCGTCTACGATCATCACGCGCGTTTTGTCTTTAGCCGGCGCGGTCTTGACGGGAGTTTTCTTCTTGATCGATTTTGATTTCTTTTCCATGAGTTCCCCCCACAGATTTGTGCGCGTCGCCCACTGCCACCTCTATGGCGCCGGCACATCCAACACGACGCGCGTTCCGCGCCCGGGTTCTGAATAAATGTGAAATTCACTGCGCAGGAATTCGGCGTGGTCACGCATTGCCCCCAACCCCAAGCGCGGCGCGCCAAGCGTTTGGCTGTACGCGCGATCGTCAAAACCTTGTCCGTTGTCTTCGATCAGCACGCGCAGCGCGTCCGCCGTCCGTTCGAGTTGAATCTTTACGAGCGTGGCTTGCGAATGCTCGCGCACATTCTCCAAGGCTTCGTGTACGACGCGATAGATCGCCACTTCCATACTCGCCGGCAAGCGTTCGCTCAATTGATTCCACCCACTGAGCGCGACGCGAATGCCGGTGCGGCGCGTGAAATCGTCGGCGGCTTTTTCCATCGTCGCCGGCAAGCCCAGGTCGTTGAGCAGCGGCGGCTGGAGATCGTGCACCCAGCCGCGCACATCGTTCAACCCGCTTCTCAATTCGGCGAGCAAGGCGTTCAAGCCGGCGCGCGCGGCGACCGGATCGTGCTCCATCAATTGCAAGCACGTTTCGATTTCCATGGCGGCATTCGCCAGCAATTGACCCGGACCGCTCTGCAATGCGCGCGCGAGGCGCGCGCGTTCTTCTTCCAACGTTTGGACGACGATGGCATGCGAGGAGGGTGGGGCGAGGTTCATTTGGAAATTATTTTATCACAAAACGGCAGTTCCGCAATAGCCAATTTGACACCCGCCAGAAAGAGGATAGAATCTTTTTGACGGTTCAATGACTGTGCGTTGAACCATCAAACTGCTTCTCCACGCAGGCGGAATTCACCTTTGACAAGTCGTCCGTCCCAGCATTGGGCTTTTGGACGATTTTCGAACACACTTGTTACGTAAACTCCACCCGGCGGTATCTAAATGAACCGAGACTTTCTTCTCGTAATGGCAGGTGGTGCGGCATCCTTCCTCACCACCCTGCTGACGCTCTACATTGCCGAGTTGATCGAACAACGCCGGCTCGCGCTCAAATCTCACGATATCAAGAGTCTGCCGAATCCGGAATCAAATGTGTACAAGCGCTCTGAATTTTTCAAGGCGAGCGGCAGCGACGCGGTCAAGCGCGAAGAACCCGTGGCAGAAAATAAAGTGACCAGCCCGGATGCGCCGGTCACGGACAGTTCGATTATTCGCAAGTCGGAGAATTGATAGATGAATGCTGAAAGCACTTTTAGTGTTGTGGTCTTGATCAAACGCGTGCCGGATACCGAGACGCGGATTCAAGTGAAAGATGGCAAGGTCAACACGGAAGGCATTTCGTGGGTGATCAGCCCATATGATGAATACGCGGTCGAAGAGGCGCTGCGCTTGCAGGAAAAATATGGCGGCAAGGTAACCTTGCTCTGTCTCGGTTCTGAAGACGCGAAAGAAACGATTCGCAAAGGGCTGGCGCTCGGCGCGGACGATGCGGTGCATTTGAACGATCCCGCGTTTGAAGGCGGCGACGCCGCGACGACCGCGCGCGCGCTTGCCGCCGCGCTCAAGAAAATGGAATATGCTCTCGTCCTCGCCGGCAAGCAAGCCGTAGACGAGGACAACGCGCAAGTCGCGATTCGCGTCGCGGAGCTTTTGGATTTGCCGCACGTCAACGCCATCATCAAACTCGATCTTGCGGACGATAAAAAATCCGCGCGCTGCGTTCGCGAAGTGGACGGCGAGCGCGATATGATGGAAACGTCCTTGCCGGCAATTTTCACGGCGCAACAAGGCTTGAACGAGCCGCGCTATCCATCGCTCAAAGGTATTATGGGCGCAAAGAAGAAACCGATTGCGGATTGGAAAGCCGCCGACCTCGGACTCGATCCCGCCCACCTCGGCGCGGCAGGCGCGCAAATTCAGGTTGAACGATACGATCCGCCCGCGCCGCGGCCGCCCGGCAAAATAATTCCCGGCGACCCGGCAACTGCCGCGAAAGAATTGGTGCGCTTGTTGCGCGAAGAAGCGAAAGTAATCTAGCGCGATACTCGCGAAAAGCGCGAAAGGGCGCGAAAGTTTCGCGTCTTTCGCGCCCTTTCGCGGGTTTCTGATCTCAGAGGAACACGATGCCCAACAATATTCTCATTGTCGCCGAAACGCGCGACGGCGCGCCGCGTAAAGTCGCGTTTGAACTCGTCACTGTCGCCAAACAACTCGCTCAAGGAATGGGCGGCAAGATAGAAGTTTTCGCGATGGGAAGCAACCTTGCCTCTGCCGCGCAGGCATTGGCACAAGCCGGCGTGAGCAAAGTGTACGTCGCCGATGATGCCGCGCTGGACGCGTCGCGTTTTGCGCCGGAATTGCATGCGGCGGTTCTCGCGGATGCGATTCGCGCCGCGCAGCCGGCGGTCGTTTTGTTTGGCGCGACCGGCGTGGGCAAAGAAATCTCCGCGCGCGCCGCCGCGAAATTGGATTGGGGGCTGGTCACCGATTGCACCGACGCGAAGTTTGAAAACGGCGCGCTTGTGCTGACGAAGCCCGTGTATGCCGGCAAAGCCATCGCGACCGTGAAAGCGAAATCACTCCCCGCGATGGTGAGCGTTCGCCCCAATATTTTTCCGCCGGTCGAAGCGAACGCCTCCGCCGCGCCGGTGGAAATCGTCGCGGTAAAAATGGTCAACGTGCGCGCGAAGGTGGCCGAGCGCGTCAAAAAAGCCGAGACGGCGGTTGATCTCAGCGAGGCGAAAATCGTCGTGTCCGGTGGACGCGGCGTCCGGGGACCGGAAGGATTTGAGCCGTTACACGCGTTGGCGAAAGTTTTGGGCGCGGCGGTGGGCGCATCGCGCGCGGCGGTGGACGCGGGTTGGGTGGATTACGGCACGCAAGTGGGGCAGACCGGCAAAACGGTTTCGCCGCAATTGTATATCGCGTGCGGAATTTCCGGCGCGATCCAACATCTCGCCGGTATGTCGTCGTCGAAAAATATTGTCGCGATCAACAAAGACCCGGACGCGCCGATCTTCAAAGTCGCGGATTATGGCATCGCCGGCGATTTGTTCGAAGTCGTGCCGGCGCTGACGGAAGAGTTGAAGAAGGTGATGGCGGAAAAGTAAGAGAAGCTGCCCGCGCCAGCCGCTCGGGCATCACGTTGATTTTCGGGGGAGGGGGGAAATGCATCGCGGAAAAAATTTCGCGCGCGGCGCGACGATTGCTCTTGCGCGCGCCAGCGTATTGATATTGTTCGCTTCGGTCGGCTGTATCACGATTCAAGTCGCGCCGACCCCCGAGCTGCCTGCCGCGCCGACGCAAAATATTCCGGCGACGCGCGCGCCGATCGCTGCAACGCCCGCGCCACCGACCGCCGCGCCCAAAGTCGAACCGACGCGCGCGCAAACGCCCGCGACAGCGGCGGGAAATTTGCCGGCGGCGTACAAAAAATTTGCGAGCACGGTGAGTGTGAGCATCGAAGGCGATTTCGTTGTCTTGAAAAGCAACGGCGTGCCGGATCACCCCAGCCCGTATTTTGATCGGAGCGATCCGCGCTATGCGGCGTACAACGGAACGAATCGGAATTATCAGCAAGCGCCCGGCAAGATCAGCGAGCAGAATTTGGTTTTGCGCGTGCCGCTGAATCCGCAAAAAGCCGCGAATCCGGCGCGCACGCAACTCGGTCCTATCGGCATGGCGATCAACGGGGTGGCGATCTTCAATCAATTTCAGGCGCAGAATCAACCGCTCGGAAATGAAATCAATTCGTTCGATCAATTCAACGGACATCCGCAACAAGAAGGGATGTATCATTATCATGTCGAGCCATTATTCCTCACTGCGAAAAATGGTAAAGCGTCGCTGATTGGATTGTTGCTCGATGGGTTTCCGGTTTATGGTCCCGAAGAAAACGGCAAAACCATCACGAACAATGATCTCGATGGATTCCATGGTCATTCGCACGCGACGTCGGAATATTCGGACGGAATCTATCACTATCACATCACCGCCGAATCGCCCTATATCAACGGCAATGGATATTACGGAACGCCCGGCACTTTGGATCGCGGACAAGGTGGTCAACCACCCGCGCCGCCCGGCGCACCGCCGGTTGGCTCGCCGCAACCAAAGCCGGGTGGAAGACCCTAACGGACAAGCCAAAGCCAAACTGGAAATCCCCACGAAGAACACCAAAAAACACTAGAATTTTTTCGTGATCTTTGTGTCCTTCGTGGGAAAAAGTTCTTTGCTTTTTGTGCAAACATTTCACTTGTAAGGCACAAAGATTTTCTAGGAGTGAATTCTCGTTATGACTGTAGTAGGAATAATGGACGCGCCTTTGCGCGTTGCCATCATCGGATCGGGTCCGGCGGCGTTTTACGCGGTCGAGCATCTCTTCAGGCAAACCAATTTGGTGGTGTCCGTAGATATGTTCGAGCGTTTGCCGACGCCGTTCGGTTTGGTGCGCTTCGGCGTCGCGCCCGATCATCCCAAAATAAAATCGGTGACCAAAGTGTACGATCGTCTCGCAGCGAACCCGAACTTTCGTTTCTTTGGCAATGTCGAGTATGGCAAACATATTTCGCTTGCCGATTTGCGCGAGCACTATCACCAAATTCTTTTCGCGACCGGCGCGCCGACCGATCGCAAGATGAACATTCCGGGCGAAGATTTGCCGGGCAGCTATACGGCGACGGAATTTGTCGCGTGGTACAATGGGCAGCCGGAATATCGCGAGCGCACATTTGATTTGTCGCACGAACGCGCGGCGATTGTCGGCGTCGGCAATGTCGCGGCGGATGTCGTGCGGATATTGTTGCGTTCGCCGGCAGAATTGGCGAAAACGGATATTGCCGATTACGCGCTCGATGCGTTGCGCCAAAGCCGGATCAAAGAGGTTTATTTGTTGGGACGTCGCGGTCCGATGCAAGCCGCGTTCACGCCGCCCGAACTTAAAGAACTCGGCGAATTGGAAGATACGGATACGCTGGTTGATCCGGCGGAAGTCGCTTTGGATGCGTTGAGCGCAAAAGCGATGGAGACAGATACCGATACGCTCACCAAACAAAAAGTGCAAATCTTGCAGCAGTACGCCACACGCAATCCAACCGGCAAGCCGCGCAAATTGTTCATGCGCTTTCTCGTTTCGCCAGTCGAATTATTCGCCGATGGCGTGGGGCGCGTCGCGAAAATGAAAATCGTCCACAATGTGCTGGCGCAAAACGACACCGGCGCGATTGCGGCAAAGCCAACAAATCAGTTTGAAGAATTGCCGGTCGGGTTAGTTTTCCGTTCGGTCGGTTATCGCGGCCTGCCCCTGCCGGAAATTCCTTTCAATGAGCGCGCCGGCACGATTCTGAATCAAGCCGGACGCATTCTCGATTCCAACTTACAAGTGCCAATCCCCGGCTTGTACGCGACCGGCTGGATCAAGCGCGGACCGAGCGGCGTCATCGGCACGAACAAACCGGATTCGGTCGCGACCGTGAATGCGATGTTGGAAGATTTAGCAAGTGGAAAAATTATTTCACCCGCGCAGCCGGAGCGCGCCGACGCGGAACGCTTTGTGCGTGCACGTCAGCCCCAATTCTTTTCATACGCCGATTGGCAAAAACTCGACGCGCTCGAAGTCGCGCGCGGCGCGGCGCAAGGCAGACCGCGTGTGAAATTCACGAGCGTGGAGGAGATGCTGGCGGCGGTGGGGAAGTAAATTCGTAATTAGTAATTCGTAACTGGATGGAGTCGAGCCATTCGGCGTGATGTGCCAGAACTCGACTCTAAATTTTTTGAGGCAATCGCATTTGAAAAAAATTGTTTTCTTTGCCACGGTTTGCTTACTCTCCGCCTGCGCCCCGAACGCACAACCCGCGCTCACAATCGAACCGGCTACGCCTACAATTTCTCCCGTCCCAACTTTTCAAAATATTTCGACTACACCCACCGCGCGCGCCACGCTTCTTCCGACGCTCGCGCCAACTATATCTCCCACACCGCCCACGCCGATCACCGCGCATCCGCGCCTCTGGCTCACGGTGAACGATCTGCCGCGCCTGCGCGCGTGGGCAGTTTCATCGAATGCGTTTTATCGCGACGGCATTGCCGCGCTCGCCGCGAAAATGAAAGCGGATATGGACGCCGGACGCATGCCGAATCAAGATACAGGCGATCCCGACCTTGCGTCGCCGTATTCCACCGAAGCAGACGCGCAGCTGTTTGCTTTTCTCTCGCTCGTTGATAATGACGCGGGCGCGCGCGCGGATTATGCGCGGCGCGCGCGGACGCTCTTGATGTTCATCATCAACACTGCCGCGCAAGGCGCGTCTGCCGGCAAAGCGTTTCGCGATCCGCAATTTTCAATTCGCGAACGCTCGTTTGCTTATGGGGAAGCGATCCCGCTCACCGTGGATTGGATTTATCCGTCGCTCTCTCCCGAAGACAAAACGCAAATCCGAAAAGTTTTCTTGCGTTGGATCAGCGAGAATCTCAATGCGAATGTCGCGAGTCCGTACGAGCATCCGCAACCGGTCGGCGTGATCAATTCGCCGGCGCTGACCGACAGCACGCTCAAGAATCGCTGGGCGACGAGCCAGCGCTTTGCGAATCATTTGCGCAACATCGGCTTGATGGCGCTCGCGCTCGATGCGTCCGATGATTTGGATGGCGCACTGCGCGGCTATCTGAAAAATGTTACCGGCGCGTGGCTGTACGTTCTCGATTACGCGATGCGCTATGAAGAACGCGGCGGTTTGCCGGCGCAAGGACTATTTTACGGTACGGAGCAACTTGGCGCGGTCGCGCAATTTTTGCTCGCGCTTAAAACCGCCGGGCAAGATAATCCGGCGCAATTCGGCGCGCCGGTTGTGATGGCAAACAGCCCGTTTTGGAACGATGTGATTCCCGCGTATCTCGCCTCGACCGCGCCCGCGCGCGTCAATCGCGTTTACCCGCTCGCATCCTACGGCGACACGCGCGGCGACGCGCCAGATTTGCTCGCGCTCTTCGCGCCGCTGGGCATTTACTATTCGCTCATCGGCAATTCCGAACGCGCGAACGCCGCGCGCTGGATAACCCAAAATCTCGAAAGCGGAACCGCCAATCCCAAAGGGACTTTCAGTCTCCAATCTCTAATCTCTAATCCACGCATTGCGATTCTCTCATTTCTCCTCTACGATCCCGCTGCGCCGGCTCCCAGCGATCTGCGTCCGAATCAAGCGCGCGAATTATTTTCATCCGGCATCGGACGCATCTTGGCGCGCACGAGTTGGGATGAGGACGCGATGTTTTTCACGTACAAGCTCGGCTGGAATATGATCGAGCATCAGCAAGCCGACGCGAATCAAATTGAATTTTTTCGGCGCGGGGAATGGCTGACTAAAGGACGCGCCGGCGAAGGATCGAAAATCGGCAGTTCCGATTATCACAACACGCTGGCGGTCGAGAATAACAAGCCGGCGACGTTCCTCAAACCGAGCCAGCAGGATAACTACGCGCGCGGCTCGCAATGGTTTTTCAACAGCAACGGCGACGGAATTTTACACACGTACAGTTTCGCCGATGATTACATTTACATTCTCGGCGACTCGACGACGCTTTATGATTCCAATGCGCTGCAATCCACCGATATTGTCCACGTCAGCCGCGCGGTTGTTTGGCTCAAGCCGGATTTCCTGATCGTGTACGATCGCGCCGATACCGGCAGTGCCGGCAAATTCAAGCGCTTTTGGCTCAACACACCGGCGCGCGCGAGCATCGCCGGCAATCGCGCGACCGTGACGACCGCGAAAGGTCAGCGGCTCTATCTCACGAATCTTTTGCCGGCGAACGCGACGATGACTGCGGAAGCCGCCGAAGCATTACCGAACGAAATCGCGCGCGATGAGCCGATGCAATATCGCGTGCGCGTGCAAGCGCCGCTCGATCAAGCGAGCGTGCGGTTCTTGAATGTCTTGCAAGGCGCGGACGCCGGCGTCGAACCGACCGCGCTCAAAGTTTTGGAGAGTGGCAAAGAGGGGACGCGTTATGCCGGCGCGGTGATTGGAAACGTCGCGGTGCTTTTTCGCGAGCAAGAATTTACGCCGTTCCAACGCGTTACGTATTCGGTGCCGGCGACGACGACTGGTCACATCATCACCGGCTTGCAAAATAATGGAATGTTTGACGTGAAGATGGAACGCGCCGGCGATCAGATTCAAGTCACGATCGCGCCGGGAACGACGGTGCGCGCGGATGGCGGAGGGGTGTTGGTCGTGGGCAAGTTGAAATGAGTCCATCGCGCGCCAATCGCGATGATCTCCTGCGCCGCCACTTTGGCGCAGTGGGTCTCGGTTATCCAACCGGCGCGGACAACGCAACAATTGACTCTGATTTGGCGAAGCGGTATGGCACGTCTCACTTCGAGACGCGGTAATGTTCCTTGATACTTCGGGCTTGCTGTGTCTCTATCTTTCCAATCTCTTAATCCCTCAATCTCTCATTTCCATAAACTCCCCTCATCCTCTCCGGCAAACACTTGCCAATTTCCACCATCACCTTTCGCGCAATTTCGCGATCTTTCGCATTACGCGCGAACCCACGCGGCACATTCAAGCGAAACGGCGCGCCGAATTGAAGCGTCAGCGCGTCACTCGCTTCATAAATCCCGGCGGGCAAAAAATCAATCGCGTCGTGCGAGAGGAGTTGCAGAAATAATCCGGCGCCTTGCGGCGGCTCGCGCAATGCCTGCCCCGCGCCCGTCATTCCCTCCGGCGCGAGCGCGATGAGTTGCGGATTCTCGCCGCGTGTCAACGCGATCGCGCGTTTCAACGCCGGCGCGGCGGTGCCGCGATATTCATCGATCACCGGCGGCAATAGCACGATGCCATACGCTTTGGCAAGTCGTCCGAACAACCACCGCGTCGCCGGTTGCTTGAGCGTTTTTTCCCAGCCGCCCGGATACCACCAATGGCTCGTCATCAAGAAATGCGCATCGCGCGGTTCGCGCGCGCGCTGTTGCGCGATGGCGTGCGCGATCAGCGCGCCGCTCCACCACGCGCCTAATCCGGCGCGGTCGTAGTGATTGAAAACGCAGATGAACGGCGAAGCCGGTGGAACGTGTCCGGCATTCAAAATACGCGGCGCGGGACGCGCACCGCGCAAAAGCAACGCCGCGTCGCGGCTGATGGAAGATTGGATTCCGAGCAAGACGCGGAGCGCGGGGATGAGCAACAAGCGGATGGGGTAAGCGTAGCGCGGATGGTCAACCACGAATTACGAACCACGAATTACGAATCACGAATTAGATTTCGCTTCACCGCGTTGCGCGGTACACCAACCAAATTCTCTGCACTGCCGTGAGATTCGTAAACAGCGCGAGCAGCGCCAATGCAATCAGCAGTGAAATGTCGCCAAAGAAAACTGTGAGGACGAGTCCTAATACGAGAACGGCGAACCGTTCAAAGCGCGTGAAAAAACCGTCTTTGCATTCGACGCCAATACCCTCGGCGCGGGCGCGGGCATAACTCACCATCAGCGATCCGAGGATCGTCAGATAAACGAGATACGCAACCATCGCGATGCCGCGTTGATTGAACCAAAACAAAATTCCTAAAAAAAGCGCACCTTCTGCAAAGCGGTCGGTCGTCGAATCGAGATACGCGCCGAACTTGCTCGCGCGATTCGTCAGCCGCGCCAGCGTGCCGTCAAGCGCATCGAAGATGCCGGTCGCGATGATCAAGAGCCCGCCTAGCGCGAAATTGCCGGTCGCCAGCACCAGCCCGACACTGCAAGTCGCGACGAAACCGATCAGCGTCAGCGCGTTCGGCGTCACGCCGATCCGGTTGAGCGACCCGGCGATCGCGTTCAACATCCCTTGCGCGTGCGTGCGCACAAAGTTGCTTAGCAAATCATTTCTCCTCTCAAAATGTGACGGGTGACAAGTGACGAGTGACGCGGAAACCTTGCCTATCTCTATTCACACCAACGTTGATGAGCCGTCGGCTCATGGGGAATTCTCCTAAAAACAGCGAACGAAGAACACGAATCATCACGAAGAATATCTGGTAATTTTCAAATTCCAACCTCCAATTACGGATTTCCAATTCCCGCCGCCGCATTGCGCGCGCCGCGCGCCCCCATCCACTTGCGGACGCGGGCTAACTGCTTGCGGCCACGCGGTTCACGCGGTCGAAGCGGCGCGCGCTGAGCGATCAGTTGCTGATAAAAATCCAGCACGCGCTGCGCGATCAAATCCCAATCGTACTGCGCGGCAGTATGCAAACCGGCTTGGCTCATGCGCGCGCGGCGCGCCGGATCGCGCAAGAGCCGGATGATCGCGTCGGCAATGGCGTGCGCATCGCCGGGCGGGACGAGCGCGCCTTGAACGCCGTCGTCGAGCACGGTGCAATAGCCGGCGATATTGCTCGCAACAATCGGAACGCCGGCTGCCATCGCTTCGAGCAGCACGATGCCGAAACTTTCAAACCCGGTGGACGGCGCGCAGAAAACCGTCGCGGTGCTGTAATAGCGGGGCAGTTCTGCCGGCTCCACATAGCCCAAAAAGTGGATGCCTTTTAATTTATGCGTGCGCGCATATCGAACGAACGGGGCTTTTTCTTGATCGGTGAACGCGCCAGCGACAATCAGCCGCGCGTCCGGAATCGCTTGCTTGATGTACGGAAACGCGCGCATCAAATGGCGAAAGCCCTTGCGATCTTCCATCCGCCCCATGAACAAGATGTTCGGACGTCCATCGTCAAAGCGCTCGATCGGTTTCACGTGCGCGGGATTAAAGCGTGCGCAATCAATGCCGTTGGGGATGATCGTATAATTGCCGGGGAAGTAGGGCGTCAGATATTCGCGCACGACCGCCGAAACGACGATGCGCCCGTCGAGTCGCTTGAACGTGCGGCGCAAAAACACGCCCATCCATTCGTAGATCGGATTGTTCGATTCGCGATACGCGTGAAAGGTGCCGACGTTGATCGTGTTGCGCGAATGGCGCAGAACGACGAGCGAAAGAATCGGCACCGCCGGTTCGTGGACGTGGACGACGTCGAATTTCTCGTCCTGCAAAATTTTCTTGACGCGGCGATAGACGATCGGCGCGATGGCGATGCGCGCCTTCGAGCCGCTGAATGGCATCGAGGCAACCGCGCCGCTCACTTTGATGATGTGATCGCCCAGCACATCTTGATCAGTGCTCGACGCGGCGATAATGCGCGTGTCGTGTCCGAGCGCGCGGAAATGCTGATCCAAATAATAAATGTGTTCAGTGACGCCGCCGGGATAGGGATAATCGTACGGAGTGACCAGCGCGATTTTCATAGACTATTTTTTGCGAACGCCGGATCTTATTTCGAGGCGCGTTGGAATGCCCGGCGAATGTGCCGACTGGGTAATAGTACCAGACTCTTGAACATCTGCTCCGGCGCGATGCGCGCGAGCGCGCGCCATTCGTCGCGCGTCCAATGATGCCCGTGCGCGCGCGTCTCTTTTTGCGCGAGCGCGCGCAAAAAATCTGCCGTGGTCTTGCCGGGAAATTCGGTTGTGGCGGAGCCAATCGTTTCGAGGATGTGCGAATCGCTGCCGCCGGTTTCCGGCAAGTGCATCACGCGTGAATTTATTTCGCGCACTTGCGCATCTACCACTTTGCCGGCGATGGAAGGATTCAACGTCTCGAAGCCGTCAAAATGAACCGCGTCATTCGCGTTTTGCTGCACGCGCATCAACCCATTGCGCCCGATCGAACGGATCAGCCAACTCATCGGATGCGGCACAATCGCGATGCCGCCTTGCGCGTGAATCGCCGCGAGCGTTTGATCGAGCGGCTGGAGCGATTTCACCGGCGCGGCCAGCCCGAGGGCGAGCAGATGCCCTTCAAGCGTCGTCACTTCCATGCCGGGAATAATTTGGAAACGATACGCGCGCCGCGCCGCGAGGTTGCGCGCTTCCTCCGCGCCGTCGAACATGTCGTGATCGGTGATCGCGATCAGATCGAGATCGGTTTTATTTTGAACAAATTCTAAAACTTGTTCCACCGTTCCCAGTCCGTCCGAGTGCGTCGTGTGAATGTGAATGTCGGCTTTGCCCATAAAATGTGACGTGTGGCATGTGACATGTGACGGGGGTTTCTCGTCACTTGTCACGCGTCACTTGTCACTTCTCCCATATTTTCTGAAACATCAACCACTGCTCCGGATATTGCCGGATGTAGCGTTCCATGACGCTCGCCACTTTTTGAACGCCGGCTTGAATGTCTTTCTGCAAATCGCCGGTTTTTTCAAATTTGACCGGCGGCTCGATGACGACGGCACAGCGATTGTCCGGACGGCGAATCGAAAAGCCGACGATGACCGGCGCGTCGAACTTGAACGCGAGTTGCACTGCGCCGTCCGACATTTGCGTCGGCGAGCCAAAAAAATTCACGATCGGTCCATTGCGTAGAATATCGCGATCAAACGCGACGCCGACGATTTCCCCGGCGCGCAACGCTTTGATCATCGCGCGCGGCGCGTGTTCCAATGGAATCACGTCAATCCCGCTGCTGCTCCGCCATTTCTGAACGTACTCGAACAATTTTGCCGGCTTTAGCCGTTCGACCGGCAGGACGACGCGCGCTTGCAAATAAATGGCGGCGAGTTGAATGATAATATCCCACGCGCCGAAATGCGCCGATCCGATAATCGCGCCCTTGCCCTGCTTCAGCGCGTTTTCGATATGTTCAAAACCGCGCAGTTCCGGCAATTGCTCGCGCAGTTTTGCCGGCGTCATCGCATGCCCGCGAAAGAGATCGAAATAATTCTTGAGCAAATTTTGGTAGCCGGCGCGGGCGACGGCATTGACGCGCGCCGTCGGCGTATTCGCGCCCAGCACTCGCCGCAGATTTTGAATGTACGTGGATTCGCGATTCGAGAATAAAAATGCGAGATCGCCCATGCGCGCAAAAAACCAAAAACCCAATCGTGGCGGCACATGCGGGCAGAGCGCGGCGGCGAGCCGATAGAAAATGTATCGCATGGATTAAGCGGGGTAGCCGTTGTCCCACATCGGGCGAAACATGTACCACTGCTCCGGCTTCACGCGGATAAACTGCTCCAGTTGTCGTCCGACTTGTTGCATCACGACTTGCAGATCGCGTTTGCGATTACCGCTGGGGCGCGCATAGATCGGTTCTGCCAACTCAACGCTGACGCGCGCATTTTGATCAACATAGCCGACCCCGACGATAATCGCCGCGCCGGTCAGCAACGCGATTTGCGCGGGTCCGGCAGTAAAGCGCGTCGGCGAACCAAAAAAATCGATCTCGACTGCCGTCATATCGAATTGATGCGTCATGCCAATGTCCATCAGCATGCCCACATATTCGTTCCGGCGCATTGCTTCCAGAACGCGCCGTGGCGCGCGATCGTAGTCGTACATATAAATGTTGTGCTGTCGGCGCATTTGCACGACGAAATCCATGAGTTGCGGCGGCCGGAGCGTTTCACTCACGAGCGCGACGGGACGATACCGCGTGGCGATGACGGCTGCCGCCAAATCCATATTGCCATAGTGCGCGCTGACGAGAATCGTGCCTTTGCCGTGCGCGAGCGCGGCTTCCAGCGGTTGCGGTGTTTTGATGGTGACGCGCCGTTCGATTTCGGCGTACTCCATGCTCGGATAAATCATCACGTCGCGCAAGAGCCGCGCGTAGTTGCGAAACGATTCGCGCGCCACGCGCTGAACGTTCGGATCGCTCGGTGGAGTTCGCAAGACGTGCGAAAAGTTATTTTGCGCCACGCGGCGGCGCAAGCCCATCGCGTAATAGCCGGCAGTTCCGAGCCAACCGGCGGCCGCGTGACTCACGCGACGCGGCACGATGCCGGTTAGGAACATTCCCAACCGCCACAGCCAGTACAGCGCGA
This sequence comes from Chloroflexota bacterium, assembly GCA_016199405.1. Lineage (GTDB taxonomy): Bacteria > Chloroflexota > Anaerolineae > UBA4142 > UBA4142 > JACQGS01. Next base: position 16,229 of record JACQGS010000261.1, read on the forward strand.
TCATTTCTTGATGAACTCCTCGACCATTTCGCGCGCGCGATCATCCGGCACTTGCTGCGGCGGCGATTTCATAAAGTATGAACTCGGCGCGACCAACGCGCCTTTCATCCCGCGATCCAACGCGATCTTGGCGCACCGCACCGCATCGATCACGACGCCCGCGCTATTCGGCGAATCCCACACTTCGAGTTTCAATTCAATATTCAGCGGCACATCGCCAAACGTCGTCCCTTCCATTCGGATGTACGCCCATTTGCGATCGGTGAGCCACGGCACATAGTCGCTCGGACCGACGTGCACATTGTCCGGATCAATTTTGACGTCGAGCATCGAAGTCACCGCGTTCGTTTTGGAAATTTTTTTCGATTCCAGTCGCTCGCGCTCGAGCATGTTCAAAAAGTCGGTGTTCCCGCCGAAATTCAGTTGAAACGTCCGATCCAGCCGCACGCCGCGATCTTGAAAGAGCCGCGTCAAGACGCGATGCGTGATCGTCGCGCCGACTTGCGATTTGATGTCGTCGCCGATAATCGGCAAGCCGCGCTCTTCAAATCGTTTTTGCCAGTACTTTTCACGCGCGATGAACACGGGTATGCAATTCACGAACGCGCACCCGGCTTCCAAGATTTGCTCGACGTACCATTTGGTCGCTTCTTCGGAGCCGACTGGCAGATACGAGATGACGACGTCGGCTTTCGTCTCTTTGAGAATCTTGACGACATCGTCCGTCGCCCCCGGCGCTTTGGTGATCACTTGCGACAAATATTTTCCTAGCCCGTCGTGTGTCATGCCGCGATGCACTTTGACGCCGGTTTTGGGCACGTCGGCGAATTTGTACGTGTTGTTGGGCTTTGTGTAGATGGCTTGCGCCAAATCTTTCCCGACCTTGTTCTTGTCAATGTCGAAGGCGGCAACGATTTCAATATCGCCCACATGATAGCCGCCGAGATTCACGTGCATCAAGCCCGGCACCGGCGTATCCACCGGCGCGTCCTGATAATAGTGAACCCCTTGCACGAAACTGCTCGCGCAATTGCCGACGCCGATAATCGCGACGCGGACTTTTTTTGCTTTTGCCATGCTGACCCCCCGTTGGAGAATAGAGATTTAGAGATTTAGAGATTTAGAGATTGAGAGATTGAGAGATTAGAGATTTGTATTGCGTATTGCGTATTGCGTATTGCGTATTGCGTGATACGTGATGCGTGATACGAACTACGAATTACGAATTACGAATTTTGAATTTCGCACTCATTTCGCAAACAAACTCTCCACCGCCCGCGCGTATTCACTCAAGCGCGTGCGATCCAACGACACGCGGACTTTGCGTCCCGTGCGCACCATCTTGACGATCCCCGCGCGCAGCAATCGCCGCAAATGCCACGACACGAGCGGCTGGCTCATCTTCAGCCCGCGCGCCAGTTCCGTCACGGTGTGATCGCTCTCCGCCAACTGCTCGACGATCCGCAGGCGCGCGGCGTCGCTGAGCGCGCGATAATACTCGCGCAGTCCCTTTAGCGCCCGCAATTCCATCGCCGGCTGTCCCTCTCCATCAAATATTGCATAAAGATACGCTTATATATTAATTGGAAACGAATAATTGTCAAACCGCGCTCGGCGACGTATAATGCGCGCCGCGATGAAAATTCTACCGACGCATCGTTGGGATGTTTCGCCGGCAGAGGCGATCCAAATTCAACGCGACCTTGTCGCGCGCGTCAGCGAGCGCGATGAAGCCGGCGCGCTGAACTTGGTTGCCGGCGTTGACGTTGGATTCGAAGGCGAACAAAAACAAATCGCACGCGCCGCGATTGTGGTGCTGAAAATTCCGGAATTGACGCTCGTCGAATCCGTCCTCGCGCGGCGCGCGGTGAAGTTTCCGTACGTGCCGGGCTTGCTGGCGTTCCGCGAAGCGCCGGTGATTTTGGACGCACTCGCGCAAATCCAAAATGAGCCGGATGTGATTGTCGTAGATGGGCAGGGGCGCGCGCATCCGCGCCGGCTCGGCATCGCATCGCATTTGGGCGTGCTGTTGGATTGCGTGACGATCGGCTGTGCGAAATCGATCTTGTGCGGCAAAGCGAAAGACCCGGCGTCGCGCATCGGCGCGTCGACGCGGCTGGTCGATCGGGGCGAAGTGATCGGTGCTGCACTTCGGACGCGTGTGAATGTCAAGCCGGTCTACATTAGTGTGGGGCACCGGGTCAGTCTGGAACGCGCGCTTGAAATTATTTTGCAATGCTGTCGCGGTTTTCGCTTGCCTGAGCCGACGCGGTACGCGCATCGCATGGCGAGCGGATCGTTGTCATTGCGAGGCGCGGTCTTTGTGCCGAAGCAATCTCCAAGTTGGAACAAGGAGATTGCTTCGCACAAACCGCTCGCAATGACATAGCATCCGTCCAAGAGGCTTTCAATCTTGACTGAAGACAAAATCGCACACGCGGCAGAATTAATCAGAAATGGAACGCGCGTCGTCGCATTGACCGGCGCGGGAATTTCGACGCCATCCGGCATTCCGGATTTCCGCAGTCCAGGATCGGGAATGTGGGAACGCGTCGATCCGTTTCAAGTGGCGTCGATTGACGGATTCATGCGCGACCCGCAAGCGTTTTACGATTGGCTGAAACCACTCGTGCACTTGGCGGCAAACGCGAAACCGAACGCGGCGCATTTCGCGCTTGCCGAATTAGAAGCGCGCGGAAAATTGCAGACGGTCATCACGCAAAACATCGACCAGTTGCATCAGCGCGCCGGCTCGCGCCGCGTGTTGCTGGTGCATGGCACGCTCGACTCCGCGACGTGCATCGTGTGTGGCAATGAAGCCGCGGGCGCGCCGTTGATCGAAAAGTTTCTGACGGATGGCATCGCGCCACGGTGTGTCGTTTGCGGGGGGGTGCTGAAGCCGGACGTCGTGTTGTTCGGCGAGTTGCTGCCATTTGAGATCATGGAGAAAGCGAAGCACGCATCCCAAAATTGTGACGTAATGATCTGCGCGGGCTCGTCACTTGAGGTTGCACCGGCGTGCGACTTGCCGCTCATCGCGAAAAGATGTGGCGCGAAAATTATTATCGTGAACAAAACGGCGACAGCCATGGACCGGCACGCGACGATTATTTTGAATGAAGATGTCGCGGTTGCGTTGCCGCGTTTGGTCGAGTTGGTGACCCCTTGAGGGGATGTTCACGGTCGCCCCATTTTATTTCAAGAGCATGGCGCGCACTGCCATCTGCATGAATAATCCGCCCGCATCAGTTTCTGATACGCGTCAGCGAAAATTGAATCGCCGCCGTTTCCTGGTCCGCCCTGCTACGCCCCCGCGCGCATGGGCGCGGACGCATCCTCTCGCCAAAAGAATTTTTGTAACCGTTCAGGTCATATCCAAGTCGTCAATCG
>JACQGS010000264.1 GCA_016199405.1 Chloroflexota bacterium
CGCGCGCGTCGCCAGCGACTTGGGGCTTGCCATGCCGTCGAGGAGCGAATATTCAGAATGAACGTGAAGGTGAACAAAGTCAGTCATGGGGAATCAGTTTTCGGTAGTCGGCGAACGGAGACACGGTACATCAGATTAGTGAGGGAGGCGTTCTCTAACGCCGATTTCGAGCGTAAACCGCGCTAGAGAGCGCTCACCCATTCATGAAATTGTGAAGTACTGAGACGAGTTGAATTGAAGGAGCGGGAACGATGATGAACGATCCCATCGCTGATATGCTCGCGAGACTCAGCAACGCGGCGGCGGTCAAGCATCCGCAAGTTGCAATGCCCGCGTCGAAAATGCGCGTGGCGGTGGCGCGAATTCTTAAAGACGAAGGGTACTTGGACAAACTCGAAGTCTCCAAGGATCGTCCGCAGCCGACGCTGCGCGTGTGGCTGCGCTACGACGAGCGCAAACGCCCGATTCTGACCGGCGTTCGCCGCATCTCTAAACCGGGTCGCCGAGTTTACGCGCAGCGCGTGGATATTCCCTGGGTGCGTTACGGCTTGGGCGTGTCGATTGTTTCCACCACGCGCGGCGTCATGACCGGCGCGCGCGCCAAGCGCATGGGTCTGGGCGGCGAAGTTTTGTGTTACGTATGGTAAAGAGAATCGCGAATTTGCACTTGCAGTCAAAATATTTCGCAATTCGATTCGCTGCCAGTAATTCGGAGGAACAATGTCGCGAGTAGGACGGGCGCCGATCGAAATTCCAAAAGGCGTTCAAACGAAAATTGAAGGGAATGTGGTCACGATCACGGGACCCAAAGGCGAACTGCGCCGCGAGTTTAATCCCAACCTCACGGTCGAAGTTAAAGACGCGCATATCCAAGTCTCTCGCCCGGATGATCTCAAGTACGACGCGCTGCACGGGCTGACGCGCGCGCTCATCAATAATATGGTGCTCGGCGTCACGAACGGCTTCAAGCGCGATTTGGAGGTCGAAGGCGTCGGTTATCGCGCGGAATTGAACGGAAAAAACTTGGTCTTGTCGGTTGGTTTTTCGCATACGGTTACGGTGGAACCGCCCGGTGGAATTACTTTCGTCGTGGATAAAACCCAGCGCGTGTTTTCGGTTGAGGGACCCGATCGCGAAACGGTCGGTGAAATCGCCGCAAAAATCCGCACGATTCGCCCGCCGGAACCGTACAAAGGCAAAGGCATTCATTATTTGGGCGAAAAGATTCGACGCAAAGCCGGCAAAGCCGGCAAAGTTGGCACCGGCGCGAAATAGAGGATAGCGAATGAAGAAATCAGAAGTTGTTGCGCGACGCGAACGGCGTCACCGCCGGGTGCGCGCCAAAGTCAGCGGAACTCTCGAATGCCCGCGCTTGAATGTGTTCCGTAGTCTGCGACATATTTTTGCGCAAATCATCGATGACACGCAAGGGCAAACGCTCGCGGCGGCGTCGACTTTGGATAAGGACGTGCGCGCGAACGCGGCGACGCTCGACAAAAAAGCCGAAGCCAAAGCGGTTGGCAAATTGATCGCCGCCCGCGCGTTGGAAAAGGGCTTGAAGCAAGTCGTCTTCGATCGCGGCGGATTTCGATATCACGGCCGCGTGCAAGCGTTAGCCGAAGGCGCGCGCGAAGGTGGATTGGAGTTTTGAAGTTGCAATTTGGAAGTTAGAAGTTGGAACGCCAAAGCGCGCATCCAACTTCCAACATCCAACTTCTAACGTCCAGAAGAGGTAACATGGCAAATAGACCCCGGGAACGACAACAGCGCGACGAAGGACCGACGCTCGATGAGCGCGTCGTCAACATCAACCGCGTGTCCAAAGTTATCAAGGGCGGGCGTCATTTTGGTTTCCGCGTCTTGGTCGTCGTGGGCGACAACAACGGAAGCGTGGGGATCGGCATTGGCAAATCGCGCGAAGTTCCGGACGCGATTCGCAAAGCGACCGAACGCGCGCGCAAAACGATGACCAAAGTGCCGATTGTCGGAACGACGATTCCGCATCCCATGACGTTCAAGTACGGCGCGTCCGAAGTGATGCTCAAACCGGCAACCCCCGGCACGGGCGTGATCGCGGCAGGCGGCATCCGCGCGATCATGGAATGCGCCGGCGTGCGCGATGTGTTGACCAAATCGCTCGGCAGTTCCAATCCACTCAATGTGGTGCGCGCGACGTTTATGGGATTGAATTCGATGGCGGACGCCCAAGTGGAAGCGCGCAAGCGCAATAAGCCGGTGGATCAGTTGTTGCCGCCGTGGAGGAAGTCAACGTATGTCAGCCAGCAACAATAGATTGAAAGTGACTTGGGTCAAGAGCGCCATCGGCTACGGCAAAGATCAAAAGGGTACGATCGCCGCGTTGGGTCTGCGTAAATTGGGACAGGTCATCGAAAAAGTGGACAATCCGCAGGTGCGGGGAATGCTGCGCGCGGTGCGGCATTTGGTGAAATGGGAAGAAGTGCGTTAGAAGTTTGAATTTGGATGTTAGAAGTTGGAGGTGCGAGGAGAGTTTTCCAATTTCTAATGTCTAACTTCAATTTCCAGATGGATCCGAGAAAACAAGATGAAATTACACGATTTGAAACCGGCTCCGGGCTCGACTCATCGCAAAAGGCGCGTCGGGCGCGGCATTTCGGCGGGGCAAGGGAAAACGGCTGGGCGCGGCACGAAAGGTCAGCGTGCGCGCACCGGTCGCCGCCTCAAGCTGTACTTTGAAGGCGGTCAAAATCCGCTGGTGCGCCGCTTGCCGCACAAGCGCGGTTTCACCAACATTTTCAAAATTGAGTACGAGGTCATCAATCTGGACGGGCTGAATACAAAGTTCGATACGGGCGCGCAAGTGACGCCGGCATTGATCGTCGAGCGCGGCTTGGCGAAACATGCCGACCGGGTCAAGGTCTTGGGCGACGGCGAATTGAAAAAAGCGCTGACGGTGCAAGCGCATGCGTTTTCTAAGAGCGCGCAAGAAAAAATTGCGGCGGCGGGCGGGAGAGCGGAAGTAATCAGTGACCAGTAAACAGCAATCAGTAATCAGTAATCAGTGAACAGTAACCAGTAACCAGTGACCAGTAATCAGTGATCCGTAGTCGGAAAACTGATGACTGATGACTGACGACTGATAACTGATAACCGATCACTGACTCGGAGAATGCGATGCTAGATGCCTTGCGAAATGCGCTCAAACTGCCGGATCTGCGTAACAAAATTCTGTTTACGCTTTTTATTCTCGTGGTCTATCGCTTGGCGGCGCACATCCCAGTGCCGGGCGTTGATCCGCAGAATCTCGCGCTATTGTTTCAATCAAACCAATTGCTGGGCTTTCTCGATCTATTTTCCGGCGGCGCGCTCTCTAACTTTTCGGTCGTCGCGATGGGCGTGTATCCGTACATTACAGCCCAGATCATCATGCAGTTGCTGACGGGCATTGTGCCCTCGTTGCAGCGTTTGGTGAAAGAAGGCGGCGATGCCGGGCGCGCGCGCGTGAATCTCTATACGCACTTGGCGACGATTCCGCTGGCGGCATTGCAGGGCTTTGCGCAAGCGCAAGTGCTGACTCAGAGCAATCCGCCGGTCTTGACCAAGTTCGGTTTGACGACATTTCCGCTGGAAACGATCGCGATTATTTTGACGCTGACGTGCGGCACTGTTTTCGCCATCTGGTTGGGCGAATTGATATCGGAGCAAGGCATCGGGAGCGGGATTTCGATTATCATTTTTGGCGGCATTGTCGCGTCCGTGCCGCAACGCCTCGGGCAGATGGTGCAATCCAACCCGGCGGGCTTGATTGTCTTTGCGGCAATTACGCTGGTGACTATTTTGGGCATCGTGTACATTCAAGAGGGCAGCCGCCGCATCCCGGTGCAGTACGGCAAACGCGTGCGCGGAACGAAAATGTACGGCGGTCAAGCGACGCATATTCCGTTGCGGGTGAATTCCGCCGGCATGATTCCGCTGATCTTTGCGATTTCGATTCTCATTTTCCCGGGTGTCATCGCCGGCTTTTTTGCGGGACCGCCGGGCAAAGAAAATTTTGCCAACGCCATCGTCAGCGCGTTCAATCAGAGCAGCCCGGTTTATTGGATTGTATACTTTGTGATGGTCATCGGGTTTACGTACTTTTATACCGACGTTATTTTCCGCCAACAGAATTTGCCGGAAGTTTTGCAACAGCAAGGTGGATTTATTCCGGGCATTCGCCCCGGGAAGAAAACGGAAGATTATTTGAACGGAGTCTTGCGGCGCGTCACGCTCGTCGGCGCGGTCTTTTTAGGTCTGGTCGCGATTTTGCCGTTTCTCGTGCGCGATGTGACCGAAACGACGACGTTGATTATTACGAGTACCGGCTTGCTGATCGTCGTCGGTGTGGTTTTGGATACGATGAAGCAATTACAGGCGCAGTTGATGATGCGGCATTACGAAGGTTTCATCAAGTAGCGGGACTGTGAACTCCAAATACATCATCTTGCTGGGTCCACCGGGCGCGGGCAAAGGGACGCAAGCAAAAATCCTGAACGGGCGTTTTCAGATGGCGCACGTTGCCAGCGGTGATCTTTTTCGCGAAAACATCGCGAAGCAAACCGCGCTGGGGACACTCGCCAAGTCGTTCATGGATAAAGGCGAGTTGGTGCCGGATGATGTGACCGTGCAGATGGTGATGGAACGAATCGCCCAACCGGATTGCGCGCAAGGCGTTGTCTTTGACGGATTTCCCCGCACCGAAGCGCAAGCCCACGCGTTGGATCGCGCGCTTGCCGGCGCACGCAAAAAAATCGGCGCAGTCCTGTGGGTGAATGTGCACGATCATGTTTTGGTGGCGCGATTATCGGCGCGCTGGATTTGCCCAACGGATGGCGCGGTTTACAATTTAGAGACGAACCCGCCGCAGGTCGCCGGCAAATGCGATAAGGACGGCAGCGCGTTAACGCAACGCGACGACGACAAGCCCGGCGCGGTGCGCCGGCGTCTGGAAGTTTTTCAGGCGCAAACCAAACCCTTGCTCGAGTATTATCGCCGCGCGAATTTGGTGCATGAAATTCAGGGCGAGCAAGCGATCGAGCGGGTGCAGGCGGATATTGTTCGGATCGTGGAAGCATTGTGATTGTCCTAAAATCAAGAAATGAAATTGCGCTGATGCGCGAAGCCGGGCGGATCGTCGCGCAATCGCTGATCGAATTGCGTGAGCGCGCCAAGCCGGGCGTTACGACGCTCGACTTGAACAATATCGCGCATACGTTCATCACGAAACGCCAAGCCGTGCCGGCGTTCAAAGGGTATCGCGGATTTCCGGCATCGATCTGCACATCGCTCAACGATGAGGTCGTTCACGGCATTCCGAACGCCAAGCGTGTGCTCAAAGAGGGCGACATCATTTCGATTGACGTTGGCGCGATCTATCGCGGCTATGTTGGCGACGCCGCCACAACGCTGGCGATTGGCGCGATTTCGGATGACGCGCGCAAATTGTTGCAAGTGACGGAAGGGGCCTTAGCCGTCGCCATCGCGCACGCGTGCGCCGGAAAATATTTGGAAGACCTTTCGGCGGCGGTGCAAGATTACGCCGAATCGCGCGGCTACAGCGTCGTCCGCGATTATGTGGGGCACGGCGTCGGACGCACGATGCATGAGGATCCGCAGATCCCGAATTTTCGGCAAGGCAAAAAGGGACCGGTGTTGAAACCGGGCATGACGTTGGCGATCGAGCCGATGATCAATCAAGGGACGTGGAAAACGCGGACGCTGCGCGATAAATGGACGGTCGTGACGAAGGATGGACGCCTGTCCGCGCATTTTGAGCATACGGTTTTGGTAACGGAAGGCGAGCCGGAAATTCTCACGCTCTTGTGAGACGGCAGGAGGATTTTGATGAAGGTGAAACCATCAGTGCGACCGCGTTGCGAGAAATGCAAGATCGTGCGGCGGCGCCGGGTGATTCGCATCATTTGCGAAAACCCCAAGCATAATCAGAGGCAAGGATGACCTCACCCCACTCCCCCATCCCCTCTCCCCTCTCCTGACAAAACTTCAGGAGAGGGGAGAGGGGCGCAGGGGTGAGGGGCGAGGCATGGAGGAACTATGGCTCGTGTTGCCGGTGTTGATCTCCCACGCCAAAAGCGCGTGGACATCGCGTTGCGATATATTTTCGGAATCGGTCCGCGTCGGTCGGATCAAGTCATTGCGCGGGCGCAAGTGAACGCGGCGACGCGCGTCAAGGATTTGACCGAAGCCGAAGTCACCAAAATTCGCGGCATTATCGATCACGATTATAAAGTGGAAGGCGACCTGCGCCGCGAGATCGCGATGAACATCAAGCGCCTGCAGGAAATTGGCGCGTATCGCGGGCAACGGCATCGCAAGAATTTGCCGGCGCGCGGCCAACGCTCGCGCACGAACGCGCGCACCAAACGCGGCCAGCGTCGCACGGTTGCCGGGCGCAAGCGTTCCAAGGCGAAGAAATAGGTTTGGAGGTTAGAGACACCTGCACTGCACCAAACGCAGTGCGGTGCAAGTGTTGGACGTTGGAGGTTGGATGGCAATTCGCGTATCCAACTTCTAATCTCCAGCCGGAGGATTTATGGCAGACGAGAAAAAAGAAGCCCAAGCGCCCGCCGAAAAAGCAGCGGCGGGGAGACCCGCGCCGCGACGTGGGGCGCGCAAGGAACGCAAAAATATTCCGTTTGGGCGCGTGTCCATACAGGCATCGTTCAACAACACGATTGTGACCTTTGCGGACCCGCAAGGGAACGTGGTCGCCTGGGGCAGCGCCGGCGCGAGCGGCTTCAAGGGTTCGCGCAAGAGCACGCCGTACGCCGCGCAGATCGCCGCGCAGAACGGCGCGCGCAAAGCGATGGAAGCGGGAATGCGCGAAGTGGATGTTTTGGTCTCCGGACCCGGACCCGGTCGCGAGGCGGCGATTCGCGCGATGCAGCAAGTTGGAATCCGCGTCCGCTCCATCACGGACGCCACGCCGATTCCGCATAATGGGTGCCGTCCGCCCAAAAAGCGACGAGTGTAGGAGGTTGAATGGCTCGCACGATTGGTCCGGTTTGTAGATTATGCCGGCGCGATAGCATGAAATTATATCTCAAAGGCGATCGTTGTTATTCCGCGAAATGCGCGATTGAACGGCGCAACTTTGCGCCGGGTCAGCACGGTCCAAACGCCGGCGCCGGCAGACGCCGCAAGATCAGCGATTTTTCATTGCAACTGCGTGAGAAACAAAAGACGCGGCGCATCTATGGTGTGTTGGAGCGCCAGTTCCGCCGCTATTTCAAAGATGCGACGCGGCAAAGCGGCGTCACGGGGCAAACGCTATTGCAATTTTTGGAATTGCGTCTGGATAACATCGTCTATCGCTTGGGCTTTGCATCGAGCCGCAAGCAGGCGCGGCAATTGGTTTTGCATGGACACATCGCGGTGAATGGCAAAGAGGCATCGGTCCCTTCGGCTCTGCTCAAGCCCGGCGATGCGGTCAGCGTTTTGGAAGCGAGTCGCTCCAGTCCTTATTTTCAAGCGATTGCCAAAGAATTGGCGAATCGCGGGAGCGCGAGCTGGCTTTCGGTCAACGGACCCAATTTGAATGGCGCGGTGGTCTCGATTCCGTCGCGCGATCAAATTGATACGCCGGTCAAAGAGCAGTTGATTGTCGAGTACTATAGTCGGTAGTCTAGATGTTGGAAATTGGAAATTGGATGTTGGATTTTCCAACCTCTAATCTCTAACTTTCAACCTCCAGCACTACAGGAGGATGCGCGTTGGAAGCAGTTTTGCCAAAAATCGAAGTCCAGGCTTCGTCGAAAGCGTACGGCAAATTCTTGATCGGTCCGCTCGAAAGCGGCTATGGCGTGACGTTGGGGAACGCGTTGCGACGCGTCTTGTTGGGGTCGCTCCCCGGCGCGGCGGTCAGTTCGGTCAAAGTGGATGGGGTGCATCACGAATTCACGCCCATCTCACACGCCAAAGAAGATATGACGCAACTCATCTTGAATCTCAAGCAACTGCGCTTCAAGATGCATGAAAGCGATCAGCCGACGCGTCTGCAATTGGAAGCGCGCGGGCGTGGCGTTGTGACCGCCGGCGATTTGCAATTGCCCAGCCATATCGAAATCATCAATCCGGATCAACCGCTGCTCACGCTCGATTCTGACGATGCGGTAATTGAGATGGATCTCACGGTGACGCGCGGCAAGGGGTATTCCCCGGCGGAAGAGCGCGGCACGCTGCCGATCGATGAAATTCCGGTCGACGCGATTTATAGCCCGGTCAAAAAATCCAATTTTATGGTGGAACGCGCGCGCGTCGGGCAGCAAACCAATTTTGATAATCTAATCTTGGAAATCTGGACCGACGGTTCGCTTACGCCGCGCGAAGCGCTGACCGAAGCCGCGAAACAGTTGGTGCGGAACTTTAGTCTGATCGCCGGTTTTGGCGGTGAGGGCGAAGCGGAAGTCGCGCTAGAATCTGAAATTCCCAGCCGCGTGTACGAAACGCCGATCGAAGAACTGGAACTTTCGGTGCGCGCGTACAAGTGCTTAAAGCGCGCCGGCATTACCAAAGTCGGCGAAGTTCTCGAACGCCTGAAGAAAGGCACGGACGAAATTCTCGCGA
>JACQGS010000027.1 GCA_016199405.1 Chloroflexota bacterium
CCATCGACGTGATTATAGCCGCTCCGGCGGCAGAGTTCAAATGCCTCTCGTTGATATTTCCGCTCAAGGTCTTGAAACCAGTACCCGCGCCGATCTCGCGCTCCATTCGCGCGCGCTCATCGCGCTGTACGCCGAATTGCGTTCCGCGCCGTCGCTGTCTGAGATCGAGCTCGGGCATCTGATCGACCGACATGTTTCGTTGCAAAAAAATCGTCTCTTGCAAGCGTACCGCGAACTTGCCGCGCAAGGCACGATCGCGTACGACAAGCGCGTATTCGAACTTTTGCGTTTGCGCCCGGTGCGAACGATTTCCGGCGTCGCGCCAATGGCAGTACTGACCGGACCGTATCCTTGCCCGGCTGAATGTATTTTTTGTCCGGACGTGAAAGGAATGCCGCGCAGTTATTTGCCGGAAGAACCAGGCGCGCAACGCGCCGTGCGGACGCGCTTCGATCCGTTCAAACAGGTGGACGTGCGACTGCGGACGCTCCATATGAACGGACATCCTACCGACAAGATTGAATTGCTGATTCTCGGCGCGACGTGGTCGGCGTATCCAAAAAAATATCAGGAATGGTTTATCCGGCGTTGCCTCGACGCGATGAATGGCGTTGACTCTCCCACGCTGGTGGACGCGCAAAAGCAAAACGAAAGCGCCGAGCATCGCAATGTCGGGCTAGTGATTGAAACACGCCCCGATTACATTACGCTGGATGAAGTGCGCCGTCTGCGCTTTTTGGGAGTGACCAAAGTTCAGTTAGGCGTGCAGAGTTTGGACGACCGCATCAACGCGTTAAACAAGCGCGGGCACGGCATCGCCGAAACGCGCCGCGCGGTGCGCTTACTGCGGCTCGGCGGTTTCAAATTGCATTTGCATTGGATGCCGAATCTGCTCGGCGCGACGCCGGCATCGGACGCGGAGGACTTCAAACGGCTATGGGACGATCCGGCGATTCGCCCGGACGAATTGAAGATTTATCCGTGTGCGCTCATCAAAGAAACGGAATTGTACGCGTACTATGAACGCGGCGAATATCGCCCGTATACGGACGCAGATTTGATTGACTTGCTAGTCGAATGCAAAGCGCAAGTGCCGCTGTACTGCCGCATCAATCGCGTCATCCGCGACATTCCCAAAGATTATATCGCCGCCGGCAGCACAAAATCCCATCTGCGCGTCGTCGTGCAAAAAGAAATGGCGCGGCGCGGACGCGCGTGCCAATGTATTCGCTGCCGCGAGGTGCGATCCGAAAAAATAAATCCGGCGCGCCTGCATCTCTCAACGCACACCTACGCAACCGACGCGACGACCGAACATTTCTTGAGTTTTGTGACGCCGGAAAATAAACTCGCCGGTTTTTTGCGGCTCTCATTGCCGAACGCCGACGCGCCGCGCGAAGAAATACTGGACGAACTGCGCGGCGGCGCGATCATTCGCGAGGTGCATGTCTATGGACCCGCGCTCGAAATCGGCGCTGACAGCGCAGGCGAAGCGCAGCACGTGGGATTGGGAACGCGACTCGTGCGCGCGGCGGAAGAAATCGCGTGCGCGGCGGGCTTTACGCGCCTCGCGGTAATTTCCGCGATCGGCACGCGCGCGTACTATCGCAAACTCGGCTTTGAGCTGGGTGATTTGTATATGGCGCGCGCGATTTGATCGGATGCGCCGCGCTAAACGCCGAATCGAAAATAAAATTCGATTCGGCAGTTTTTGTTGGGGGAGGGAGCGGAGTTGCCAGAGTCCGTGATCTTTTTGATTATTCTCGCCTTGATCTTTAATTTTCTAAACGGCTTTCACGATTCCAGCAACATTGTCGCGCCGATGATTTCCTCTCGCGCGGTCAAGCCGCAAACCGCGCTCGGCTTGATCGCGCTGGCTGAATTCGTGGGACCTTTTGTATTCGGTATCGCCGTCGCGAAAACTATCGGCGATGAACTGGTTACGGCAAACCTCATCACGCTGACGGTCATCGCTGCGGCGCTTTTGGCAGCCATCGCATGGAATGTGTTGACATGGTATCTCGGCATTCCTTCCAGTTCTTCGCACGCATTGGTTGGTGGTTTGATCGGCGCGGTCGCCGTTCACGTCGGCATTCCGGCGATTCGCTTTGATGGGTTGGAAAAAACCTTGATCGCTTTATTCATTTCGCCGCCGATTGGCTTGCTGGCTGGCTATCTGCTGACCAAATTAATTTATTTTCTCGCGCGTCGCGCGACGCCGAGCATCAATTGGTTTTTCAAACGATCGCAAATTATTACCGGGGTCGTCTTGGGACTGAGCCACGGCGCCAACGACGGGCAAAAAACAATGGGAATCATTACGCTGGCGTTAGTGACCAGCCGGGTGATTGATAATTTTGCAGTTCCCACATGGGTTGTGCTGGTCAGTTCCATTGCATTGGCACTGGGCACGGCAATTGGCGGCTGGCGATTAATTCGAACGCTGGGCGGTAAATTTTACAAGATTCGCCCGGTGCACGGGTTTGCAACTCAGGTGGCTTCTTCAGCCGTGATTCTGGGCGCATCGTTTTTGGGCGGACCGGTGAGCACGACCCAAGTGGTGAGCTCGACCATTTTGGGGGTTGGCTCGGCGCAGAGAATCAATATGGTGCGCTGGAGCGTCGCCGGCGAAATCGTCGTGGCGTGGCTGTTGACGATTCCGGCAACCGCGCTGCTCGCGGCAATTTTCAAATTTGCGTTGAACGGGTTTCCGAAATAGAGACCGCAACTCATCCACGAAGGACACGAAGATACACGAAGAATTCCTTTCGTGTTTCTTCGTGGATGAAAATCTTTTTCTTTTTGTGCAAACACTTCACGTGCGAGGCAATGAACGAAGATTCTGAAACAAACCTCTCAAGCCGCGCGAATGTTTTTCGCCGCGCACGCTGCCGCTTTCGCCGTTCACCACAACATTATGCCATTTGCCATCAAGGCGATACCGCGCGATCCAAAACGGCAACAAAATTAGTTTGTACGATTCGATCACCATCGGCAGCGCATTTAATTGCAGATCGCGATAATTTTCTGTGATCGCCGCGGCGATCTTGGGACGCGCGTGCTCGAGCACGCGCGCCCGCGCGACGAGCGACGCATCGCTCACCGCGATTTTGTACGTTTCCGCCGGAATGTCCGCGAGATAGCCCGCGTCGTACGGCGCGAGGCGCGCGAGCGGAAACGCATTCAACTCCTCCGTCAATGCTACGCCGAGCGTGTGGCTCGCGGCGACGAGCATATCATTTTCGTAAACGAGATGACTGCCCGATTGCGATAGCCACGCGTCGTTCACTTCAATCAGATAACTCGACCCAATCACTCCGCCCACATCGAACGTCCACGCCGGCAAATACGCCGCCGCCGGCAACGCGTTGCTCGACAGTACCTTGAACCCGTTCGCGCGATACCACTCCATCACCGCGCGCTGCGCGTCCTCGCGCGCAACCACAAACGGCACGATCCCTGCCGGCGCGATCAGATCGCGCGTCTCCGCTTGCTCCACGACGTACGGCGTCGCGCAAAACGGACAACTCTCTGAAATTTTTTGCGGCGGCAGAACGAATGCCGCGCCGCAACCCTGGCATTGAATTGCTTGCGTCGCGATTGGCTGCGAATGTCCTTTCGCGGTTGCCAGCGCGACGAGAAAGCTTTGCTCCAACAACGCGGCATCGTCGAGCGCGGCGATGAGCGATTGCTTGCGCCCGCAGTACGCGCACACGAGCGCGTTTTGATCCGGCGTGAATGCCAGCTTGCCGCCGCAATTCGCGCAGACGAATCGCTTGGCGTTCACCGACCTCTCCCCCTGCCCCTCCCCCATCAGGGGAGGGGAGAAGAGGCGAAGTCGGTCTGGGTCAATAATTTCGGTAGGGTTCAATTCGCCGTTGAGGATCGCGAGCACGCGCCGCGCTTCTGGATCACTGGGATTGTACGCCAACACTTGCTCGAGGCAATCGCGTTTTTGCTTGGCATCGTCGCTAATTTCCGCGAGCCAGCGCCACGCTTCAATTACTTCATCGCGCTCGGCATCATCTTCGCGCGTCACCCATTCCAAATAAAAACGCGCTTCGTCTTTTGATTTTGCTTTCGCGGCGGCAACGCCGCGGATGAGGAGATCACGGGTAGAGTCGGACATTGGCGAGGAGATTGTATGGGAAAGACGAAAAAGAGGGCAACGGTACGCCACTAATCTGGTTCTTTAACTCCCTCTTCCATTTCTGACCATTTACGATGCCGCACCGCTTCCAACTCTTCGCTGGTTCTGCCCATCACCTCACGCAAGAATGTCCCAGACAACATCACGTGCAAATGCCGTCGTAATTCAATTGTGGTTTCGTCCTTCACCGTCAAATCTTTGTCTTCGCTGACGAGAAAATCCACCTTTGCGTTCATCGCGGCTAACGCAATTGGCACATCACTCAAATCGCGCACGAGATTTCTGTTGTCTTCAACTTTCCCTGGAGTTGGATCTGGCTCGATTTCACATTCAACTTCTCGAAGGAACTTTTCAAAGCGGTGAAGATGCGCGGGAAAAAGTACTTGCAGATGCTCGCGCGCTTGTTTGATGACCAGCGGACACAGCACGAGCGTGAAATCGCCGTCAGCCGCATGTTCCATAACTTCAAACGGCCAACGCGGAAACGCACTGCCGGCTAACAAAACATTGGCATCCACGAATACGCGCGGTTTGCTACGCGGGCTTGCCATATTGCCCCGCGAAAATCTTTCGCTTGGTCTTTTCCAAATCGTCCGCGAATTGCTCTTCGCCCATGCCGCGCTTTTCAACCTCGCGACCCAACTGCCGCGCGAAATCGCGGAATACAATCTTCCGTCGCTTGTGCGCGATGAGTTGCTCGTATTCCGCGACTGGAAGCAGAACCGCCACAGTTGCGCCGCCGCTCTGAATAACCGCATGCTCGCGTCGTTTGCCGAGCCGTTTTACGATTGCGCCAAAATTTCGCCGCATTTCCGTCGCGCTGATGATCCTTTGACTACTCATAACCTTGCTCCTTTCTAACTGTCCTCTGTCTGCTTGTCTACTCTCATCTCCGCGCTCGCGCTTCTCCCGTACATCTCTGGCTCGTACATCGGCATTGATTGAAACACGGCCCCTACTACCAACCGATCCTTTGGATAGCGTACGGCGGGCTGGAATTCTCTCGCTGACTTTTTCCAGTTCGTCCATATACGGCGCGGTGTCGTGAGTCGCAAACCATTCGGCGGCTTCTTTTTCAGTCTTGAAAACCGGTAACTTGGACATTTACTTTCGCCTGAGAAAAGAATAACGCTTGTCCAAATGTTTGTCAACGTCGCCACGGCGTGATAAACATTTTTCGGTTTTCTCCCCTGCACCCCCGCGCCCCTGCTCTCTTACTTCCCCACCACAATCTCCACACTCGCGCTCCTCCCGTACACCTCTGGCTCGTACATCGGCGTGGCTTCCGCCGGCAGCGCGCGGAACGTGCCGCTCGCCGTCGCGCGAATCAAATACGAAAACGTGTGCTTGCCTTTCCACAGATACGTCGTGAAAAAGACCGCGCGGTCATCCCGCAATTCGGGGTGTGACCAGTAGAGACGGGTCGGCGACCCGTCTCTACTGGTCGGCGCGATGCCGCTCGTGTTTAGCGAGTAATTGATTGCCTCGAACCCCGCGGGCAGCGGATCCGTCACCATCATATACCAACCCTCGCGCGGCATTTCCACCGTGAGCCGCACACGCACAATGTCACCAACCTTGAACGCGGTTTTGGTCGCGTCGGTTTTCGGGTCGAGATATTCGCGGCGCACCGTCGCGCCATCGAGCGATTGAATCGCGCCGACAGAATCGGTCGCGCGATAATATTCGAGCGCGGACGCGTAATACAAACGCCCCGCGCCATTACGCGTGATGCGCACCGTATGCTCGCCCGCCGCGAGCCGCACCGAAATTTCGCGTCCTCTTGCGATATTTTCGCGGGTTACGTTTTCTTTCGCCACGCTTGCGCCGTCCACGAACACTTCGTACGCAAACGCCGCGTTCAACTCGCCCGTCTGCGCGAGATAATCCGTCAGCGCGATCAGAATCTGCGCGGTCTCTTGCGTCGTGCGCCAATAGCCGCCGGCGCGGTTCAGCATCAGATAGCGCACCGTTTTTGGCACGAGCGGCGACTCGCGGTCGAGCGCGAGCAACGCGCGCAAAATTGTCGCGGTTGTGCGCCCGTTACTTTCCATGTACAGACGCGTCGGCGACCCGTCTCTATCCTCCCAATGCGCATGCTGACTCGTTTCGATGACGCGTTTTTTCAAATCATCCACAATCGTTTTCGCTTTCGCCGTTTCGTTTTGCGAATTGAGCGACAGCGCGAGCAAGCCGCGCGATTCGAGCGTTAGTTTGTCCGCTCGCTCCGCGAGTGCGCGCGCGAGCGCAACATCGCCCTGCCCCGCTTCCGCGAGGACATACGCGATGTATGTTTTGAGATTGTCATCTTTCGTTTCGACAACCTGCGTCTTTAGATATTTCAACGCGCGCTCGAGCGCTTTGCCGTCCACCGCATAACCGGCTTTTTTGGCTTGCAGTAATCCGTACGCGACGTACGCGCTTTCATACGGCTGCGCATCGTCGCCTTCCCACCAGCCCCAGCCGCCTTCGAAACTCTGAAACGCGTACAGCCGATTCAAACTATCCGCGACAATCGCCGGCAAATCGCTTTGGATTTTGGGGTTTTGGATTTGGAGTTTGTCCAATGTTTGCTTGAC
>JACQGS010000265.1 GCA_016199405.1 Chloroflexota bacterium
CCGAGAACTGCGTCACGTGCCACGGCGCGCAGGGACGCGGCGACGGGCCTGCCGCCGCGACGTTAGCTATCCAGCCGGCGGACTTGAAACAACACGCGTTTCATCACGACGAGACGTATTTGACCGCGCTGTTGACGCGCGGCGGCGCGACGATGCCGGCATTCGGCACGCAGTTATCGCGCGCGCAGATGACGGATGTGATCGCGTATATTCGTTTGTTGGCGCGGGGGGAATGATCCACGAAGGACACGAAGAAACACGAATGAAATTGTAGGGGCGACCTTTATGGTCGTCGTCTGAATTTTTCGCGCGCGGCGAGAAAAATATTCCACCCGAGCAAAATATTCGTGCCGATGTTGAAAAAGACGATGAGGTTGGAAATCATCGTATGCGTGTGCGGCGGCGTGATGCCCAATCCTGCCATATTCATCAGCACCGGCAGAAAGCCGGGCTGATTCAAATACGCTTCGTAGTTGACGCCGAGCGATTTTAGAATCGTCGGCAAGAGTTGCGAGCCGGAAAAATTGCCGAACAAATGGCGAACGTGATTCACGCCCGCGCCATAAAACGCTTGAAACGTATAGCCGGCGAGAAGGATCAAGCCGAGCCAACTGCCGCGCCGCGCGAGCCATAAGCCGATCGGCGGCACGATGAGATACACCAGCGCGACGTACAGCAAAAATTCGGCGACGCTGATGCCGTACCATTCGTTCTCGCGCACGCCGAACGCGTCGTCGAGCGCGTGCAAGGTCAAGCCGATCAAACTGATCGCGAAAAAGATCGTGATCGTGCGAAGCTGTTTTTGCAAAGTGGCAGACAAGATTCCTCCAAGAGAGAATTGGATGTGCGTCAAGTTAACGATCACTGCAAGCATATTATACCTCAAAACGGTTTAGCTTCCGCTTGCCGGCAAACCGAATTGAGAAACAGGAGATGTGGATTTCATGCAAACAAAAATTCGCGGTTTTGAAATGCAGTACGACGATACCGGCGGCGCTCCTTCGACTTCGCTCAGGATGCCGCTCGTGCTCATTCACGGCTTTCCACTCGACCGGACAATTTGGGCGGAGCAAACGCGCGGGCTTGCCGATGCGGCGCGCGTGATCGCGCCGGATTTGCGCGGCTGCGGCGGATCGGCGATGCCGCCGGATGCGACGACGATGGACGCCTACGCCGACGATGTGCGCGGCTTGCTCGACGCGCTCAATATCCAACGCGCGATCATCGCCGGCGTTTCGATGGGCGGCTATATTGCGTTCGCGTTTTATCGCCAGTCCGCCGCGCGGGTGCGTGCGTTGATTTTGGTGGACACGCGCGCCGGTGCGGATTCGCCGGAAGGAAAGCAAGGACGCGACGATAACGCCGCGCTTGCGCGCGCCGAAGGCACGGGCGCGATTGCCGAGCGAATGCTGCCGAAAATGCTGACGCCGCAGACCGCGGCGACGCGCGCGAACGTCGCCCAAGATTTACGCGCGTTGATGGCGCGTCAGCCGGTCGAAGGCGTGGCCGCCGCGCTGATCGCGATGCGCGATCGTCCGGATTCGACGCCAACACTCGCGCAAATTTCTGTCCCCACGCTCGTCATTCACGGCGCGGAGGATCAATTGATCCCGGTGAAAGAATCCGAATTGCTGCGCGATTCGATTCGCGGCGCGCGGTTGGAAATAATTCCCCATGCCGCGCACCTGCCGAATTACGAACAGCCCGCCGCGTTCAATCGCGTGGTGAAAGAATTTTTGAAAACTCGCGTGCCCTCCGCGAATTGATCGAGTCACAAAATTGCCGCGTCAACAAGAAAAGCCGCCGGAAAATTCCGGCGGCTTTTCTTGTTGATTTCTTTTAGCGACAAGCCGTCCAATAGACATACTGTCCAGTCGGCAGCGATTCCCAGTAGGAGTGACAAGTTCGTGAGTACGCCGCTTGCGTATAGCCCAGACTGTGCTCCGTTGGCACATCATTATGGCTGATCACTTTCACATACCAGATTCCCGGAATGATCGATTCGCCCGACCACGTTAGATCATGCGTTGGCTCAAACCGGTTGTAAGTCCCGCGGCCAGTGACTTGGGCGTTGCTCAAATTATTCGCGCTATCCGGCGAATAAACCTCGAACGTGACGCCGCCTTTGCCTCCCGTGTCCAGCCACACGTGCAATTTTCGCGGTTCCTCCCCGTACGGAAGGCGGTACCACAAGACCGCATGCGGCCCAATCACAATCGAAGTATTGTTCGCGTCAATCGCTTGATCTGGCGTTTTGCCGGTTACGTAGACCGGCGCTTGCGTAGTTTGGAAGTTGGTCGCTGACGCGAGCGCGGGTGCGGGCGCTGGCGCGGGCGCGGGTGCGGCGGCGCCGGACCGCGGATGAAATTCTACTTCGGCGTGACCGCCGTTCAGCGTGACGTCGGCGTAGATGTTGAGACCGAGCGGAATCACGCGCCATGTCCGCGTGCACGAATGCGCGAACTCGACCGCGTACGGACCCTTTTCCGGTTTCGTGCCGGTAAATTTGGGGTCGCTGATGAAACTGCCATCGGTCGTGGCGACCACGACGGGCCAATTCGTCTTTCCGACGACATACGCGGTGAGCCAACACGGACCACTACCAAGAGTATTGGTTAAGACGACCGCTTCCCAAGCATTCGTGTCAGGATTCGGCGCGGGCGCGGGA
This sequence comes from Chloroflexota bacterium, assembly GCA_016199405.1. GTDB lineage: Bacteria > Chloroflexota > Anaerolineae > UBA4142 > UBA4142 > JACQGS01. Next base: position 2,669 of record JACQGS010000265.1, read on the forward strand.
TAAATGACGGCGGACGCCGGCGTCGGCGTTGCGGTTGGCGTCGGAGGCACCGGTACGATGATCGGATAAGCCGGCATCGCGATCGGCGCGGTCGCCGGCGCTCTGCCGCTGGGAATGAACAAACGCTGACCCGCATAAATGAACGATGGATTCGACAAGCCGTTCGCAATCGCGATGGCGTACACGGTCGAACCGTACTGCGCGGCGATGAACGCGAGATAATCGCCCGGACGCACCGTGACGTAAACGCCTTGCGCCGGAATTTGCGGCTGAGAGACCGGCACGGGAACGACCGGCGCCGGCGCGCCGGGAATTCTCAAACTCTGTCCGACATAGATCCAATAATTGTACAAGCCGTTCGCTTGCATCAACGCGGCGACCGAGGTGCCATAACGCGTCGCGACGGCAAAGAGCGTATCGCCGGCTTGCACAATGTAACGCGAAGCGGGCACGGGAACCGGCGCGGCGGTGCCGGAGATCAGCAGACGCTGACCGATGTAGATAAAATTCGGATCGCGCAAATTATTCGCTTGCATCAACGCGTTGATGGAAACGCCGTAGCGCGCGGCAATCGAATAGAGCGTATCGCCCCAGCGCACGGTGTACGTCAACGGCGCGTCGGCGGACGCGCCGGGCGCGAAACCAAGCAAGCCCGTGATCAGCGCAAAGAGCAGAAGTAATTCCGCGAGGATTTTCCAATTCATTCGGCTCATCATTCCTCCTCGCCGAGATTCTACAATATCTCGCGCGCCAAGTCAATATCTTATGGAACCCGCCGTACAAAAAAATGCGACGCACCGGCGAGGTGCGTCGCACATTTCCCAGTCTCAGTCCATCACAATTTCACAAAGGGAGAAGCGCTCTCCAGCGTGTTTTCGCCTGAAAAGCGGCGTTAGAGAACGCCTGCCTACGTATTCCGTATTCTATTTTTTCGTGCGCTCGGGCTTTTGCGCGCCGAGTTGCGTGATCGTCCGCGACGCTTCGTCGAACGTCGCCTGGCTGAACGTATGCTTGAACGAAGCGGCAAACATCGCATCCAGTCCCTGCAAGATTTCTGCGTCCGTGCCGCCGCGCCGCTCACGATACATCTCGATCAACTTGTTGCGTTGATTCGCGGTCATTAACGACGATGCCGAACGCCGCG
>JACQGS010000267.1 GCA_016199405.1 Chloroflexota bacterium
CTCGGACAGCGTGGGCGTGGAAAGCAGTTCTGCGTACAGCGCGATCAGCGCGCGCGAATGGCGCGCGAGATCGGCGCGGGTACTGGTTTCGAGACCTTGAGCGGAAATATCAACGAGAGGCATTTGAACTCTGCCGCCGGAGCGGCTATAATCACGTCGATGGATGCAACGGTCGCGCAGCGTTTACTGCAAGTCAATCGGAATTTCTATACGCGTTTTGCGCGCTCGTTTTCCGAGACACGCTCCGAGCATCAATCCAACGTTCAAACGATTATAGCGTTGATTGGCGCGGCTGACAAGATTCTAGACATTGGATGCGGAAACGCGCGCTTGGCACGTGGATTGGAGCGTGCCGGCGCGCGCGTGGAATACGTCGGAGTGGATGCGTCAGCGGAATTGCTGGAATTGGCGCGTGAGCAGTGTGCGAAATTTGAAACGGTGCGCGCCGATTTCCGTTTGAGCGATTTGTCTGATCCGGCTTGGGCGCGCGAGCTGGGGGCAGCGCGCTTTGATGCGATTGCCGCGCTCGCGGTGTTGCACCATCTGCCCGGCGTAGAACTGCGCGCGCGCGTCCTGCGCGATCTCGCTGAACGGCTCGCGCCGCATGGTCAAATCATTTTGACGAATTGGCAATTTCGCGAGGATGCGCGCATGCGGAAAAAAATCGCCGCATGGGATTTGGTGGGAGTGGACGAGCAGGGAGTTGATCCGGGTGACGCGCTGTTAGTGTGGAAACGCGGCGGCGTGGGCTATCGGTATTGCCATCAATTCGATCCCGCCGAAATTGCCGCGCTGGCGCAACGCGCCGGCTTGCGCGCGACGCGGCAATGGATCGGCGAGCGCGGCTTGAACTTGTACAGCGTGCTTGAAATAATCTAATTCAATTTTTTTACGAGCGCATCCGCGATTTGTTGGATTTGGAGTGCGAAGGGATGATTGGGCTGATGCAATGCAATCGGTTTGCCTTGATTGACGCTTTGGACAACCGACGCGCCGCCCGTCTGAATGCGAAAATCAATGCGTTGGCGCAAACTGCGCTCGATCTCGCGCGGCTCGATGCCCACGTTTGAGTTGGCGCGATTCAAAACGATTTGCAATTTCTTGAGTTGAATCCCTAATTGTTCGGCGATCTCCATAAAGTAATTCGTATTCATCAACGGTCCAATTTCCGGCGTCACGACCAATAGAATAACGTTGGCGCGTTCGAGCGAAGTCAACGTTCGGTCGTCATAGGCGCTGTGATTATCGACGATCACGTAATCGTAATGTTCGACGAGGACCTCCAAAATCTTGCGGATGTGATCGCCGGTCACGAGTTCCCCGCGTTCGCGGTTGTAGGGGCTGAGTAAGACGCGAATCCCGGAATCGTGCTGGGTCAGGACTTGCTCCACGAGTTCTTGGTCAATTTCCTCCGCGCGGTTTGCCAAATCCAAAATACTCCGCACGATCGGCAGATTCAATTGAACCCCGATGTCGCCAAACGAGAGATCGGCGTCAACGAGCACCACTTTTTTATTTGCCTTGCGCTTGAGGGTAATAGCGAGATTGACGGCGATGGTGGTTTTGCCGACTCCGCCTTTTGCGCCGAAGACCGCAATGATGTGACCGCGTTGACGATTTTTGCTCGCGTCGGGCGGGAAGGCATTCGCGCGGGCGAGCAAATTGCGCGCGCGATAAGCCAGCTCTTTGGGCTCAAACGGCTTGAGGAGAAAATCATCGGCGCCGGCTTCAAACCCCTTGATGCGGTCCCCGACATCGCCGTGTGCGGTGAGCATGATGATCGGCAATAGACTCGTGACGGCGTTTTGACGCAATTGCCGGCAGAGCGCATAGCCATCCATCTTTGGCAAGTTGACATCGACGATCGCGAGATCGGGCGATTGCTTGACGGCTATTTCGTACGCCGCTTCGCCGCTATCGGCGGTGATGACTTCATAGCCCTCGTTGGACAGTATCACGCGCAAAAGTTCCACAATCGCGGGATCGTCGTCCACCGCGAGAATTCGTTTGGGTGTGCTCATCATAAACAAGGACCCTAACAAAATTTGATTTTTAGCCGGCAAGCGCAACTTGATTGCGGCCGCGATTCTTGGCTAGGTACAATGCCTTGTCGGCGCGGTCATTCAATTTCACGGCATCCGCGTACGGCGGAAACGCCGCGATACCGGCGCTAAACGTGACGGAAAAATCGGCATCTTCGGCTTGATGCCGAATTTGCCCAAACGCGACGCGGAGTTCATCCAATATGCGAACGGCGGTGGGTCCGTCCGTATCCGGCAGGATCAACCCAAACTCTTCTCCGCCGTAGCGTCCAATCGCGTCGGCTTTGCGAAAGCGTTGTTCCAAGAGACGTGCTAAGCTCTTCAGAACTCGATCTCCGACCGGGTGGCCGTACGTATCGTTGACCATTTTGAAATGATCCAGGTCAATGATCACGTGGGCTAATTGCGATTTCAGCCGCCGCGCGCGCGCCACTTCGATCTCGAGGCGTTCTTCGGTCGCGGTGTGGTTCAACAGCCCCGTCAAACTATCGCGGGTCATAAAGTAGCGCATCGTGTTATAGCGTTGAGCGCGTGTCGAGACGGAGGAAACGAGTTGATCCGGCCCGATCGGCTTTGCCAGAAAATCATCCGCGCCCAAGCGCATCGCCGCGAGTTGAATGTCCGGATTATTGACCGCCGAGAGAAACACGATCGGAATGCTGATAAACGCTTCCTGTTGACGGATGACGGCTGCCAGCTCAAGCCCGCTCGCCGAAGGCATATACAGATCCATCAGAATCAACCCGGGATTAAAATCGATCAATTCGCCGGTCATCTGCATTGGATCGGTGACGATGCGCGTGATCATTCCCGCTTTCTGCAAGATCAACGCGTTCTGATGCGCCAAATTGGGGTCGTCTTCGATGATCAAAATCCGATAAGGTTCGGGGGCAGCGTGCGAAGTCAGGAGGTCTAAATACTCGACCAATGCGTTGATCTCAATCGGCTTGGTAAAGTACGCGCGTGCGCCCAGCCGCGCGGCTTGCAAGCGATCCGGAAAATCGCCGCGCGCCGCGAGGACGATCAACGGAAGCGGATCCGCGTGCGCGGCTTGGATACGATTCAGGATTTCCAAGCCCGCTGCTTGCGTCGCCGCGATCGTCGAATCCAGGATGATCGCTTCAGGCGCTTCGGTGGACGCCGGCTTGACGGCGTCCACCGCGTTGATCGCGCGCACGATGTATCCAAACGGATTGATCTGGCGCGCGAGCAGATTGCCCAGCGCCGGATCGCCTTCGATTAAATACACGCCGCGATTTCTCGGGACTGGATTTTGGACGGGGGTCGGCGTGAGGATCGTCGGCAGTGGCGTCTTTAACTCGGGATCCGTTTTGTGCGCGCAGTTTTCAATTTCCGCTACCAGCGCCTGGACTTGCGCGGCCTGAGCGCGCGAGGGCAACGCCGGATTCTCCAACAAGCCCTGCAAAAACAATTCCCCTTCACGCGCGGCGGCGCTTAAATCAGAAAAACCAAACGTCGCGCCGGAGCCGGCAAGCGAATGCGCATGCCGATACAATTCGCGCAGATTTTCGACGCGCCAATTCTTTTCCAAGTTTTCCCACGCAATATTCAGCTGGCGGATTTTTTCCGGCAGACTTTCGATATACGCATCGCGCAAGACTTGCAGTTGTTTTTCGAATTCGGTCGAATTAGACATTGGCGTCTGCCCACAAGCGGCGGATGGATTCAGAGAGTGTCAGCGGATCGAAGGGTTTCGGAATCACGGCGAGCGCGCCCAAGGCGCGATACTGTGCAACCTCGTGCGCTTGAATGTTGGCGGTTACGAAAATCACGGGCACGCGCGTCATCTGCGGAAGTTTCCGTAATTCAACCAGCAAACTCGGACCGGTCATCTCCGGCATCATTACATCGAGGAGAATCAGATCGGGCATAAATTCCGGCGCGGCAGCGAGCGCGGCTTTGCCGGATCCACAAATCCGGACCGTGAATCCGCCAATCGATTCGAGCGCCAGCTTGCCGATCGTCTGAATAGCCGGCTCGTCATCCACCATCATGATCCGCGCGAGCGAGCCCGGCGTCATCGCTTTCCTCCTCCTGACCTGGATTAATCCCAAGTTCGGCTTGATTACAACTTTACCAACCGGCGAATCGTCCGCCAGAATTCAAGTGAATCTTCATAGCCATTATACATCAATTGCGCCAACTCAAACATTACAAAACGAAAACAAAAGCGCCCTGAGTCGCGCGGGAACGCGAGGCACAGGGCGCTTTAACTTTCAATTTCCTGAATTTTTCTACCGATAAATCGTTCCTAGTTGAACGACCTCGAATACGCTGCCGGGCACGGTCTTGAGTTGATTCAAATCGTCGTCATTCCAACGCGAATCTGTTGCGCCGGTGATGAACCACGACGAGCCGTTATCTGCGACGAGCATTCCATATTTTTTCAACGCGTTTAGAATCACGCGCGCTTGCCCGCTGAATCGCGAAACATCATAGGACGATTTGAGCCGCACGCGCAACCCCATCGGCGGATAACTGGGATCCGTCGTTGAAGACGCGTAGTGCGTGGCGGGATGCACGAACGCGCGCTGCGTGCGCGCAACCGTAAAGCGCAACGCGTGGCGAATTTCGCCAGCCGCGACTTCATCGTAACGCGTGAGCCCCGGCAGAATCGGCAAGCCGGCGGCGTCGGCGGAGGTCCAGTACTGCGGGCGCAACAAATTCGAGCGCAAATCGAACACCGCGCCCGAGCCGGCGAGCCAGCCCGCGCCGTTTGGATCTTTTTGCGCATGATACATCTCGTATAGTTTGCATTCGCCGGAGTTCAAGACGAGAACGTGCTGGTCCTCGCCGTATTCGACCGGCGCGTTTGCCGGTACGGGATAAGGTCCGGCGTCGCTTTCGTCGCCGTACTCGGTGAACGTAATCGGCACTTTCGCCTGCGATCCCGGCACGACGACGAACGGAATGCCGTACTCGCGCGGCGATCCAAAGTCCGCGTGCAGGTAGGTCGCGCTCTGATTGATGCGCGAAATATACGCCGCCGAATTGGCGTCCACCGGATCATTCGACACATCGCGATTCCACACATTGTCCGCCGGAAAAACCGGACAGCCGGCAATGGTTGGGCTGCCGGCAGTTGAAGAAGATGTGGGACTGGGCGCCGGCGTCGCGGTATTTGCGCGCGTCGGTGTCAAAGTCGGCGCGAGGGTTTTCGTTGCGGTTCGCGTCGGTTCGGCGGTTTTCGTTGGGTTCGGCGTCCTTGCGCCGGAAGTTGAGTACGTGACGACGAGGCGCGGGCGAAGGCTCGCATCGGATGATTCGCGGCTGTAGAATTTGTGATTGAGCCAATCACCGTTAACGGGACGCACGAGCAGTCCATAGTTTTGTCCATTCGAGAGCCAGAATTTCACGGACGTAGTGACGTTCCAACTGAACCATTTGTTTGGGTTCGCAGTGAGCGTGATGCGATCAATAATTGTTGTGTCGTAATCGCCGCCGGGATTGGTCCAGAGGACGTTCGGCGCGGCTTGATACCACGTCGTGCCGAGATTGCGCCCGTCGACTCCGAAGTATTTTCCGCTGCCTTCGACCCACGCGCGCGTCACGCGGTGCACCAACGCATCTTGCGTCCCGCTGTCGTAATCCGCATCAAACGAATGCATTTGCAATTGCGCGGATTGGATCTGCGCGTTCGGCGGAAGCGAACCGGTGTCGAAACGAACGAGAAAATGGCGGCGGTCGGATTTATCGTACTGGTAGAGTTCGAGATAGTCGAGCGCGCCGAAATTCGCGTTGGGACTGCGATTGACGTCGATCAGCGCGTCCGCGACCGCTGGAAATGTCACGGTGGTGGATCCGGCGAGCGGCGTCGCAGCTAAAGTTGGCGAGGGCGAACGAGTGGGTCGCGGTTTTTCAAGCGGCGCCGCGTCGAGCGGCAATACGGCGGAAAAAAGCACGAGGATCGCAACGAGCGCGGCGGCAACCCGCGCGGCTTTGGCTTGGCTGGACATTCATCTCCTTTGCATTCCCCCTTTCAAATGAAATTGCCGGTAAGTTGCGAACAGTCTACAGGGGCATTGCCGCGCTGTCGAGAGAGGTGACGGTACTAGCAGGTTGTCGGAGAACGCGAGAGAAACCTGTTTTCTTCGCCATCCGGCGAGAAATCAACGGGAAAGCGGAGAAAACGGGTTTCTGAGAAGACAAAAACGTGCGGCGCGAAGAGTGCGACCACAAGGGTCGCCCCTACAAGCGCGCCGCACGTTGGAAGAGAAAACGAATTAGCCGCGGCACATCTCAGAAGAATGAGGGAGGCGTTCTCTAACGCCGATTGCGAGCATCCACCGTGCTAGCAGTTTGTCGGAGAGGTAGATTAGCCCCTCGTGGGCGTCCTCAAAAACGCGCACAAGGC
>JACQGS010000285.1 GCA_016199405.1 Chloroflexota bacterium
ATAATCGCGTCGATCGCGGCGACGAGCCGCGTCTGTACTTGATCAATGCTTTCACCACCGGGGAGCGGCACGCCGACCGGTTGGCTTTGAATTTTTTTCCAAGTGTCGGTGCCATTCAAGTCTTTGATCAATTTGCCGGTCCATTCACCGATCTGCGTCTCGCCCAGTTCCTCACGGATATGCACGTCGAGTTTGTGGCACACCGCGACGGTCTTTGCCGTTTCCATCGCGCGTTCGAGCGGGCTGGAATAAATCGCGCGCAGAGGCAAATGCGCGAGCCGTTTCGCGAGCGCGTCGGCTTCGCGTTGCCCTTCCGCGTTGATGTGCACATTGGGAGTCCAGCCGGCGAGTCGCCCTTCTTTGACGAAATCATTGGTCGCGTGTCGAATGAGTAAGAGTATCGTCATACGGATTATGTCTTTACGCAATACGTATTACGTAATACGTATTGCGTAATCATGTCCAAGCACTGACCGTGTCCAATTCGTTCTTGTCTTCCGCGCTCAATTTGTAATCCACCGCGCCGAGAAATTCTTTCAATTGTTCCACGTTGTTGACGCCGATAATCGGACTCGTGATAACCGGGTTCGCGAGCAACCAGACGATGGCAGTCTGCGCGATGCCCTTGCCGTTTTTCTTGGCAATCGTTTCCGTGGCATCCACAATCTTGTGCGCGCGCTCATCGTTGACAAATTCTTGGATGCGCGCGCTCGCTTCGCCGCGCGAACCCTTGGGCATGGGTTGATTCCGCCGGTATTTGCCGGTGAGAAAGCCGCCTTGCACCGGGCTATACGGAATCACGCCGATGCCTTCGGTGCGGCAGACCTCCATCAGCTCGCGCTCGAACTCGGCGCGCCAAACCAAATTATAGCGCGGCTGAAGGCAATCGTAGCGCGCTAAATTATTTTTGTCGCTCGTCCACAATGCTTTCATCAAGCGCCACGCGTTATAGTTCGATGCGCCGATGTACCGCACTTTGCCTTGCCGCACCAAATCATCATACGCGCGCAACGTTTCTTCGATCGGTACCGTGTCGTCCGCCGAATGGGATTGATAGAGATCAATGTAATCCGTTTGCAGCCGGCGCAAACTCGCTTCGACCGCCTGCATGATATGCACGCGCCCCAGCCCTTCGTCGTTGGGACCCTCGCCCATTTTGGCGCGCACTTTGGTCGCGAGAATAATTTGATTGCGCGGCTTTTTCGACGCGGTGAGCCAATTGCCGATGTACGTTTCGGCGACGCCGCCGGGATTGCCTTGCGCCCAGCGCGTGTACACATCGGCAGTATCAATAAAATTGATGCCGGCGTCATACGCCGCGTCAAATACGGCGTTGGCGTTCTTCTCGTCCGAGGTCCAACCAAACGTCATCGTGCCGAGACAAAGTTCGGAAACTTTCAAACCGGTGCGACCGAGATTTTTATAATGCATGGAACTCCAATGTTATTTTGAAACCTCACGCGAAAGATGGTTGAACGCAGCGAAGCATTTCGCGTAATTCACTCAACATCATTGCCGTCGCCCCCCACACCTTGTGCCCATTGATCGCAAAATAAGGCACGATGGCGGAATAGCGCGCCATTTCCCAATACTCTTCCGCGAAATGCGCGTCGTCCAAGATCCAATCGAGCGGCGGCTCGAGAATGCCGACGACTTCCGCCGGCGCCGCGCACACGCGCGGGTGCGTGGCAGTGTAGCCGACAAACGGCGTCACCAAAAACCCGCTCACGGGAATATACAGCGGCGACAACGGCTCACCAAGAATTTCGATGACGCCGCGATCTAGATTCAATTCCTCGTACGTCTCGCGCAACGCCGTGTCGCGGAGCGATTCGCCACTTTCTTGCGCGCCTCCCGGAAGTGAGATCTGCCCTTTGTGCGATTCCACTGTCTGAGTTCGTTCGGTCAAAAGAAAATGCAGCGCATCCCCGCGCGGATAAAGCAAGATGAGCACGCCGGCATTCTTGCGCGGCTGTTCCGGCGGCACCGGAAAGACATCGCCCACGCGCGGCCGCGGCGACATTTTGATTTGCGCGTCTCTGCCGGGGCGCGGCAAGGCGAGCGCGCGGCGAACATCGTCCAAAGTCACGAGAGCATTGTATCTGGAACACAGAGCAGGGTCAAACAGAGGATTGACGCGGCAACCACATCGCGTTAGAATTATATGAGGGAGGAAACGATGCCGACACCGAATCCAACAATCGCCGAGGAGTTGAAGCGGGCAAAGGAAGAACTCGCGCGGATCAAAGCGGAAAAGACGCGGCTCTATCCGCCGAATCTGCATCCGCTCGCGCAACCGGACTCTTATCCGGACAAATCCACCTCAGCGCAGATTCAACAGCGCAACGAAATGGTACGCAAGATCGAAGCACTCGAACAGCAGATTGAGATGCTGCAGGACCAATTGTACAGGAAATAAAAATCCTATTGACAGTTGGCGAAACGCCGGCGTATAATCTTGCTCAGAAATTAGTCCTCATATCGCATCTCAACCTCGCGATTACTATGCAAAAGTGTGGAGGGAGTTCCGACGTCACTCTATCAAGCAGTCTGCCGGAGAGACCAACACAGAAACCCGTTTTCTGCGTTTTCCCGTTTGGTTTCACGCCGCCCAAGCAAGAAAACAGGTTTCTCTGGCGTTCTTCGAAAACCGGCTAGCAGTCTGTCGGAGAACCCTTGGAGCATAGCGCCTTGTGCGCGTTTTTGATGACGCCCACGAGGGGCTAAGCTACCTCTCGGACAAACTGCTAGCCCATCTGAAATGCTTTGACGCATTCCAGAAGCAATACAAAATAGGAGTATGCACCTATGACCTGTTCAAATTGCAGGCATCCGAATCCGGACGGCGCTCGGTTTTGCCTCAACTGCGGTGCGCCAATTGCCTCCGCGCCCCCGCCGCGACCGGTGAACGCGCTTCCGCAAACAGATTTGTCCTCGCCACCGCAATCGATGGATGCTCGTCAGCAAGTGACTCAGCCCCCGCCGTCAGGTCTTGACGCGTCCGTCAACTCGATTCTGGCTAACTTGGCGAAACTCGGAATTGCCATGACCAAGCGTCAGCTCATCGGATTGGGGGCATCGGCGATCGCCGGGATGGTGATGGCGCGCGTTTTGCCGTATATCTACCCAATATTCGATCCCATCCTTACACTCGTATTCGGCAGCGGGGCGAGCGGACCGCGCGATGGTTTCAATACGAACGCGATGACCTTCATCACGTTCCTAACGAGTTTCCTCCCTTCGTTCTTCGTGATGGGTGGAAGCAAGATACTAGAGAAATTACCTTGGTCCGCAAAGCGGTAAGTTTGGGCATGCGCCATTGGCAGTTGACGTTGGCTGCGTTCATCTGCGCGTCCGTCTCGATTATCGCTTTGTTGCTACACGCGGCGGGTTGGCTGCCGATGTACTTTCTCGTGGACCTTCTCGCTGCACCATCGCTCGTGATCTTGTTGATTCTCGGCATTGCCGCGTCGCGCATTAATCAGCGCGTCTTCCTCGACCGGCTGATCGTCGGCGCGTGGGGCGGCATCGCAGCGACGCTGGCGTACGATAGCGTCCGGCTCTTGATGCGGGCGAGCAATCTCATTTCGTTCGATCCATTTCAAACGCATCCCGCGTTCGGACGGCTCATCACCGGCTTGCCGGAAGAAACGCTCACCGCAATCATTGTCGGCTGGGCGTACCACTTTTGGAATGGATTTGGTTTTGGAATCATGTACACGCTCATCGCCGGCAACGCGCGCTGGTGGTATGGGCTCGCGTGGGCGATGTTTCTGGAAATCGGCTGGCTCACCGCATTGCCATCGGCGGTTCAACTGCGCCTCAGCCCCGAAGTTGTCGTCGTGAGTTTTGTTGGTCACGGCGTGTACGGCGTCGTATTGGGATTGATCGCGCAGAGATTCATTCGCATGTAAAGGGAGGGAAGATGAAAAGTCGCAGTCGCCTTTCATCGTCCATCGCGATTCCTGCACTCTCATTTGCGTTTTCGTGTTCGCTCTGGCTATTTTATTTCGCCAGCGTCGCGTACGCGCGCGATTGTCCGCCGAACGATCCGAGTCGGTCCGACTGCGCGGCAGCCGCGACGACCGCGCAAAATCCAGCCGTGCCGGCAGCCGGCACGCTCGCGGGCGGCGGCGCCGGCGTTCTCATCAATCGCGGTCGTCCCGGACCACCGCCCAAGCCCCCGAAAGATTACGGTCCCGGCAGAACGAACGTCTGGGACCCAACCGTCGAAGAACAACAAAATCGATGGATCAAAGACGGACTTGTATGGGATCCGACGACCCTCACGTGGCGACCTCCACGCCCCGGGGAAATTCCCCCGCCGCCGGATGCGCCCGAAGAACCACCGCCGTACGAGCGTCAGCATCCGCGCGACAAGACTCCGGTCGAATGTCTCGATCTGTACGACGCGTATGTCAAGATGCAAGCCCGCGCCATTGCGCTAGAAGCCGAGATTCAAGCCGCGTCGCAAGCACAGTGGGATGCTCAGTTCAAACTCAACCAGCTACTCGCCAAGTTCACGCTCAAACTTGGCTGGGACGTGGCAGACACCGTGACG
>JACQGS010000275.1 GCA_016199405.1 Chloroflexota bacterium
TGCCTCGTGCGCGTCGGAACGCCCACAAGGGGCTAGGCTGCATTTTGGTTGCGATGGCAAACAAATTCAAACTCAACATTGATAGCCGCGTCGAGCGGCTGGCAGAAATCGCCGAGTTTGTCGAAGACGCCGCGCAGGCGTGCGGGTTCAGCGCCGACGCGGCTTATGAATTGCAAATGGCGGTGGACGAGGCGTGCGCGAATGTGATCGAGCATGCGTACGCTGGCAAACCCGGCGGCAAGATTGAAATTGCATGCGAAAAACGCGGCGATGAATTTGTCGTCGTGATCAAAGACCACGGCAAGCGCTTCGATCCGCGCCGCGTCGCCCCGCCCAAAACAGATGCGCCGCTTTCCAAGCGCGACGTTGGCGGCTTGGGTATTTTTTTCATGTACAAGCTAATGGACCGCGTCAACTTTGATTTTTCGCGCGGGCAGAATGTGTTGACAATGGTGAAAAAAATTCGATAAAACGCGCGACGCACGCGTAGAGACGTGTCGCCGACACGTCTCTACCCGGATGATTACAACTTATGGACATCACCCTCCTCACGCCGCGCGGACGTCTCGATGCCGCCGGCACGCGTCCGTTTGAAGCGGAAATGAAACAGCATATCGCCGGCGGACGTGTGCGCCTGCTGGTTGATCTTTCTGAGACGACTTACATCAGTTCGAACGGCTTGCGCGTGCTGCTCGCGGCGCTAAAAGAAACGCAAACGCGCGGCGGCGCGCTCGTACTATGCTGCCTCAAGCCGCGCCTCGCGGAAATTTTCGAAATGTCCGGCTTTGACCGTGTGTTTGAAATTTTTTCGACGCGCGTCGCGGCGGAAAAATCGTTTGACGCGTAGAGACGGGGCGCCGCCCCGTCTCTACCGGTTTTTGTTGAATCAATTCCTATGCTATAATCTTTGCCCGTGACCTTGAATTCCCGCATAACCCAACAAATCTTGATTGCAATTGCGATTGGTCTGGTACTCGCGTGTGTCATCGCCGGCGCCGGCATCGTCGCTCAGAATGCTCTGCGCATCGCGTCCGCTCCCACATTGACGCCGACGCCCAAACCCACTGCTTCCCGCACCGCGACGCGCGCGGCGACCTCAATCCCGACGACAACGTTCACGCCGGCGATCACTCAAACTCCAACGGCTTCTCCAACCCCCGCGCCAACGCTGGGTCCCACGCGCACACCCAAGCCGGCAGTTCAGCACCTCTTCATCGATCGCCCGGTCGCCATCGCGGCGATCGGCAATTCGCCCTCGCGAAATTATTTATTCGGCACGACGCGCAGCGGCGAATTGGATGTGCATCACGGCGAAGAATTTGAAAACGCAACCGGCACGCCGGTTTTCTCAGTCGCCGATGGCACGGTCGTTGTTGCCGGCAATGATGAACAGCCATTGTGCGGAGATAACTCGCGCAGTCCGTGTGGACGCAACCTTCAGCCCGACGGTTTCTATGGCAACCTGATCGTGATTCAACTTGCCAGAACGTATCGGAACCAACGGATCTTTGCGCTGTACGGACACTTGAACGCGATAGATGTGACGGTCGGGCGTAATTTGATTGTCGGCGACGTGCTCGGTGAAATCGGGCAAACCGGCATCGCGCTGGGTCCGCATGTTCATTTCGAAGTCCGCGTCGGCGTGAACGATTACGCGCACACGCGCAATCCAATCCTCTGGATGATCCCGCTCGCCGGACGCGGCGCGCTCGCCGGGCGTTACGCCGACGCGAAAAACGTTCTGGTGCAAGGCGCGCCGATCAAGATTTATCGCGACGACGGAACCTACGTCGGCGAAACCGAAACGTACAGCCGCGATAAATTTGCGGCGGTCGTTTCCGATGATGAGATGGGCGAAAATTTTGCCTTTCCGGATTTGCCGGCGGGCGATTACGTAATCAAAGTGGACGGCACACAATTCGCCGCGAAAGCCACCATCGAAGAAGGCAAGTTGACGTTTGTGGATTTGGGGGGCATGTGATGAGTGAGGTGCGCGTGCGTTTCGCGCCGAGTCCCACCGGCGCGCCGCACGTCGGCAATGTGCGCACCGCGCTCTTTCAGTGGCTGTGGGCGCGGCACTCCGGCGGCAAATTTATTTTGCGCATCGAAGACACCGATCAAGCGCGCGAGGTCGAGAATGGCTTGGAACTCATTCTCGATTCGTTGCGCTTTCTCGGATTGGATTGGGACGAGGGACCGGATGTCGGCGGGGCGTACGGACCGTATCGGCAATCCGATCGTTTGGAAATTTACGCGGAGCACGCGCGGCAGCTGATCGATAAAGGCGCGGCGTATTATTGCTACTGCACCGCGGAACGTTTGGAACTGATGCGCAAGCATCAGCAGGCGCGGCAAGAGCCAACGCGCTACGACCGCCGCTGCCGCTTTTTTTCCGATGCCGAGCGCGCCGCGCACGAAAATGCTGGCGAGCCGAAAGTCGTCCGCCTCGCTGTTCCGCTCGACGGCAAAACGACGCTCCACGATTTCATTCACGGCGATCTCACTATCGCGAATAAAGACGTCGACGATCAGGTGCTGTTGAAATCGGACGGCTTTCCGACGTATCATCTCGCGGTCGTCGTGGACGATCATCTGATGAAAATTTCGCACGTGATGCGCGGCGATGATTGGGTGCCGTCGTTTCCGAAACACGTGTTGTTGTATCAGGCGTTTGGCTGGGAAATTCCGCCGCACGGTCACGTCCCGAACGTTTTGGGCGCGGACAAAAAAAAGTTGAGCAAGCGGCACGGCGCGGAGAGCGTTACGCAATTCCGCGACGATGGCTATTTGCCGGAAGCCATGCTGAATTTTCTCGCGCGGCTGGGTTGGTCGTATGACGACAAGTCGGAAATTTTTTCGCGCGACGAACTGATCAAGCTCTTCACGCTGGACAAGATCGAGCACGCGCCCGGCACGTTTGATCATTCCAAGTTGGAATGGATGAATGGCTTTTACATTCGCCAATTGCCCGACGACGACTTGGTGAATCGCGTCATGCCCTTCTTGGAACGCGCGCATCTCAAGGTTGATCGGGCGACGTTGCTTTCGTTTGCGCCGTTGCTCAAAGAGCGGATCAAAAAGCTCGATGAAGCGGCGGCGATGGTTGATTTTCTCTTCGCGGACGAACTCGAGTACGATCCGCAGTTGTTGATCGGCAAGGGGATGGATGGAACGTCCCCGCTGAAGAGCGCGGGATCTTCGACCGCACGGGCGGCATTGCGCGCCGCGCAGAGCGTGCTCGAAAAGTATTCCGCGTTCGACGACGAAGAGAAAATCGAAGCCGAGTTGCGCGCGGCGTCCGACCATATCGGAATGAAATACGCGCAGTTCTTTGGCGCGTTGCGCGTGGCGGTCACCGGCAAGACGGTTTCGCCGCCGTTGATGGGGAGCATGCGCGTGCTCGGGCGCGCGAAGACGCTGCACCGCATCGAGCGCGCGGTCGCGGCGTTGGGGAATGGTTAGACATTCATGAGCACCTCTGAAAAAACGCCAGACTTTATTCGCGCGATTGTCGCGGAAGAAACCGCGAGCAACAAATGGGGCGGGCGCGTGGTCACGCGCTATCCGCCGGAACCGAACGGCTATTTGCACATCGGTCACGCCAAAGCGATTTGCTTAGATTTTGGCGTCGCGCAAGAATTCGGCGGGCAAGGGCATCTGCGATTTGACGACACGAATCCGACCAAAGAAGAAACTGAATTTGTCGAGTCGATCAAAGCCGATATTCGCTGGCTCGGATTCGACTGGGGCGAACATCTTTACTATGCCTCGGATTATTTCGAGCAGCTGTACCTATGGGCAGTCGAACTGATTCGGAAAGGCAAAGCGTACGTGGACGACCTGAGCATGGATGAAATTCGTGAGCATCGCGGAACGCTCACCGCGCCCGGGCGCGACAGTCCTTGGCGCGATCGTCCGGTAATAGATAACCTCGATCTGTTTGCCCGAATGCGCGCCGGCGAATTTCCAGACGGCGCGAAAACTCTGCGCGCGAAAATCGATATGGCGGCGGGGAATGTGAATCTGCGCGATCCTGTGATGTACCGCATCCGCCACGCGTCGCATCATCGCACCGGCGACGCGTGGTGCATTTATCCGCTGTACGATTGGGCGCACGGGCAGTCCGATTCGATCGAGCGGATCACGCACTCGCTCTGCACGATGGAGTACGAAGATCACCGCCCGCTTTATGATTGGTATCTTGACGCGCTCGGCATCTATCATCCGCGCCAGATTGAGTTTGCGCGACTGAATGTGAGCCATACCGTTCTGAGCAAGCGCAAATTGCTCCAACTGGTGAGCGAAAAAATCGTCGCGGGCTGGGACGATCCGCGCATGCCGACGCTTTCCGGGATGCGGCGGCGCGGCTATCCGCCCGAAGCGATTCGCGATTTTTGCGACCGCATTGGCGTGGGAAAGACGCAGAATCTCATCGAGCTTGCGCTTTTGGAGCATTGCGTTCGCGAAGATTTGAACAAACGCGCGCCGCGCGGGATGGCGGTCTTGCATCCGCTCAAAGTCGTGATCGAGAATTTTCCTGAAGGCAAAGTCGAAGAGATGGAGGCGGTGAATAATCCGGAAGACGCGACGATGGGTGCGCGCAAGGTGCCGTTCGCGCGCGAACTGTGGATCGAGCAAGACGATTTTCGCGAGGATCCGCCGCCGAAATATTTTCGCTTGTCGCCCGGCGTGGAAGTTCGCTTGCGTTATGCGTACATCATCAAATGCACTGGCGTCGTCAAGAACGAACGCGGCGAGGTTGTCGAGGTGCATTGCACGTACGATCCCGCCACGCGCGGCGGCACGGCAGATCGCAAAGTCAAAGGGACGATTCATTGGGTGTCCGTGCAACACGCGCGCTCTGCTGAGGTACGTCTCTACGATCATTTGTTTTTGACTCTGAAACCGGACGAAAGCGAGGACTGGAAGGCATCGGTGAATCCCAACTCGCTAGAGCGGCTTATGAATTGCTACGTCGAGCCCGCGCTCGCGAACGCCGCGCCCGGCGAGCGATTCCAATTCGAACGCACGGGATATTTTTGCGTTGACCCGGACACGGCACCCGGGCATCTTGTTTTTAATCGCACTGTCTCTTTGCGCGATGCGTGGGCTAGATTGGAAAAAGCAGAGACAAGGTAACCGCAGTCTGTCATTGCGAGGCGGTTTTTGCCGAAGCAATCCCCGAGCTCCAAGAGGACTTTGGAGATTGCTTCGCACACTTGCCTTGGCGGGAACGCACACTTGCACCGCACTGCGTGCTGTGCAGTGCAGGTGAGTGCCAGGGAAGTGCGCTCGCAATGACATAGGGTTGCACGGTTGGATTTTTTATCTGTACTTCATTTGCATCTAATCTAATCCGGCTAGTGTTGATTGCGTTCAACGTAGCCGCGCTGGGTGAGCACGGGCAGCACGGCTGCCCTCCCACCCAATCAAATCAGGAGAACTCATGTCCACTGACCAACCGATGATCCAAGTGGATCATCTCTCCAAAACTTACGGCACGTATGAAGCGCTGCGCGATATTTCGTTTCAAGTGAAACGCGGCGAAGTCTTGGGCTTTCTCGGTCCCAACGGCGCCGGCAAAACCACGACAATGCGAATTCTCACCGGCTTTTTGCCGCCGAGCCGCGGCAACGCGCGCGTTGCCGGCTATGATGTTTTTGGCGATTCGCTCGCGGCGCGCAAGCACATCGGCTATTTGCCGGAAACCGTGCCGCTCTACACCGAAATGACCGTGTACGATTATCTCGATTTTTGCGCGCGCTTGCGCGGCGTCGTGGATCGCTTTGAGGCAATCGAACGCGTGATGGACATGACGAATATCGGCGAGCGCGCGGACACAATCATCGGCAAACTTTCGAAAGGGTTTCGCCAACGCGTCGGCATCGCGCAAGCGCTGGTGCACAATCCGGATTTGCTCATCCTCGATGAGCCGACGATTGGTCTCGACCCCGCGCAGATCATCGAAGTCCGCAAGATGATCAAAGAGTTGGGCAAGGAGCACACGATCATTCTCAGCACACACATTTTGCCGGAAGTGAGTCAGACCTGCACGCGCGTGCTGATCATCAATCGCGGCGGCATCGTCGCGGAAGATTCGCCGGAACGCCTCGCCGCGCGCGTGCGCGGCGCGGAGCATGTGCATTTGCAAGTCGCCAACGCCGCGCCGGAAATTGCGACCGAACTGGAAAAGATCAAGGGTGTGTTGGGCGCGCAGAAAAAGGACGAAGGCGTGTACGAAATCGAAACGACGCTCGGCGCGGATCGCCGCGTGGAAATTGCCGCGCTGGCGGTGCAACGGGGCTGGGGCGTGTTGGAATTGCGACCGGTCGGGCTATCGTTGGAAGAAGTATTCTTGAAACTAACGACTACCGAGGAAAACGTAGCGTAGCCCCTCGTGGGCGTGCAGACGCGCACAAAGCGCTATGCTACACAATGGGGGATTCATATATGAGAAACGTTTGGACGATTGCTTCGCGCGAGTTGCGCGCGTTTGTGGTCTCGCCAGTGCCGTATGTGGTGAGCGCGTTGTTCCTCATCATCATGGGCTATCTGTTTGCGCTCATTCTCATCACGTCGCAAGAAGCCTCGATGCGCCCGGCGTTTAGCAATATGATGTTCGTGCTGTTGCTGCTCGCGCCGGCGCTGACGATGCGCTTGCTGGCGGAAGAACATCGGATGGGCACGATTGAACTTTTGCTGACGTCGCCAGTGCGCGATTGGCAAGTGGTGGTCGGAAAATTCTTGGGCAGTCTGATCACCTTTGCCTTGCTGATTCTGGGACCGACGCTCTATTACCCGCTCTTGATGAAATTTTTGGGCAACCCGGATACGATGCCCATTGTGACCGGCTATATCGGCATGTTGTTGTTCGGCAGCACGTTTCTAGCAATTGGCATCTTGACCTCGTCGCTGACGCAGAATCAGGTGATCGCGTACTTTGCCGGCTTTGTTCTCTTGCTCTTGTTGTTCATCGCCGAACCGGCAACGAGTATTTCCGGGCAGGGACCGCTCGGCACGGTTCTCAGTTACATCGGAATTCAAAAACATTACGACGCATTTTTTAGCGGGGTCATTGACACGATTGATGTGGTGTATGGCTTGAGCGTCATTGCGGTCTCGCTGATCTTGGCGACATTGGTGATGCAAGCCCGGAGGTGGCGATAATGCGCGCGCGTTTACAAAAGAACGCCGAATTGTACGGCGGAATTGGGTTGGCTCTCTGGGCAGTGGCGCTAATCTTTTTCCTGATTGGCGGGCAAGCCTCGGAACGCTTGGGCGGCATTTTCCTGCTCGGCGTCGTGTTTCTCGCGTTGTACGTCTACGCGCGGCCCACCCAAGTGGAAGCCGCGATGACCGGGCGCGCGATGCGCTATGGATCGAACGCGACGATCACGGCGCTCGGCTTGATCGGGATCATCGCGCTTGTGAACATTTTGTCGGCGCGCTATCACTATCGGCAAGATTTTACGGCGGATCAAGCGTTCACGCTTTCGCAAAAAACGACTCAAGTGTTGCAAGATTTGAAACAGCCGGTGCAAGTGACGGCATTTTATGCGCGCAGCGATGCGGGCGCGCGCGGCACGGCTGAAGACCGCCTGAAATTGTACGCGAACGTTTCCGACAAGTTCACCTATCGCGTTATCGATCCAGACGAGGATCCGGTGATCGCGCGCGATTACAAAGCGTTTGATCAAATGATGGTCTTCGAGCGCGGGACGCGGCGCGAAAATGTTTTCGGCACCGACGAACAGAGTTTTACGAATGCGCTCGTCAAGGTCTCGCAAGACACCCAGCCGGCAATTTACTTTACCACCGGTCATGGCGAACACAGCCCGAACGATAATAGCGAAATTGGCTACGGGCTGATCAAGACTTCGATGGAGACGAATAACTACAAAGTGGATTTGCTCGATCTCCGCACGGTCACGGAGACGATGCCTTCGGATCTGTCGGCGTTGGTGATTGCCGGACCGACGCGCAAGTTTGATGCGGCAGAAATCACCGTCGTCAAGAATTATTTAAGCAAGAGTGGCCGCGTGATGATCTTGCTGGATCCGCAAATCGAAACCGGCTTGGATGATCTGCTCAAGGAATGGGGCGTGCAAGTTCGCAACGATATCGTGATCGATCAGCGGTATAGCTTTTTCGGGCGCGTCCAAGTGCCGGTCGTGATTCAATACAAATCGCATACTGTTACGAAAGACCTTGCCGGCGTCACGTTGGTTTTGCCCGGCACGCGCTCGCTCGCCGCCGTGAGCACCCCGCCCACCGGCAAAACCGTTTCGGCGCTATTTGAATCCTCGGATCAAAGTTGGGGCGAGACCGATTTCGCGGCATTGCGGAATCAACAATTTGCGTATGATGCCAATCGCGACGTCAAGGGTCCGGTGGATATGGCGTACGCCGTCGAAGCGGTTGGCGTCGACACCCCGGCGCGCATGATCGTCATGGGCAATTCACTTTTTGTCACGAATGGAACGTTCAACACGTTGATCAACGTCGGCGCGGGATCTGGCAATGAAATCGTTTTCTCGGACGCGGTGCATTGGCTCGCGGGGCAAGAAACGCTGATCGCGATTCCGCCGAAGCAGAGCGATCGCCGCACGGTTCTGTTGACCGGCGAGCAATCCAATTTTGTTTTCTGGTCGAGCTTTGCGTTCTTGCCGGGGCTTTTGCTCGTGATCGGCGGAATCGTATGGTGGAGGAGACGCTGACGTGAATCCGCGTGTAACGCTCCTGGTCGTCGCGGCTTTTCTCGCGCTGTTGGGCTACGTGATGTTTGTCGATTCCGACAAGCCGGCGGTGCAATTGAACGCGACGCCGACAAAGACGAGCGTGGCGAAGCCGTACATCTTTCCGGTCAGTCCGAGCGATATCAAAGCCATGCAGGTACGCGATTTGCGCGCGGCGCGCGAAGTGAAATTAGCGAACAGCGATGCCGGCTGGCAAGTGGAAAAACCGGAAGCAAAAACCGGCGATGATTTCAAAATTACGCAGATGTTGAATCGGGTGATTACGCTGCAATCGACGCGCGTGATCACGACCGCGAATGATCTCAAACCGTTTGGATTTGCGCCGGCGCAGTTCGAAGCGCGCATCACGATGAAGGATGGCACCGAGTACGGCATCCTCATCGGCGACAAAACGCCGGGCGGGAACGATTACTATGCCGTGCATACCGGCAGTTCGCTGGTCTTTACGCTCGCAACCAGTTTGATCGACGATCTCATGCTTTGGTTTGATGCGCCGCCGTATCAACCAACGCCGACGCCAACATTCACGCCAACGCCGGCAGTCACTCCGACACCGAGCGCGACACCGACACCCTAAACATCCGTTTCAAGAAAATCTTTGGGACGCGGATTATTTCAATCCGTTTTTCTGCGTTGATCCGCGTCCTAATTTTCTTTTTGACTTTTCGGTTCACCGCGCATAAAATCCGATTTGAAGATGCGGGCTGGTGGCGAAATGGCAGCCGCGAAGGACTTAAAATCCTTTGGTGGACAACCCACCGTGTGGGTTCGACTCCCTCCCAGCCCACCTATCCCCCAACCCCTTCCCTAAAGGGAAGGGGAGAAAAAATAAAAACGGCTTTCCAATTTCGAAGAGCCGTTTTGTATTCTACATCGCTTTCAACCGCGCCAGTGCGTCCGCGATTTCTTTTTGCTTTGCTTCGATGATCGTGTAGAGGTCAGCGGGTGTGCGCGTGTCGGTTTCGCTCTTGCCGCGTGGGTTCACGGCTTTCAAATCAAAATTCTTTTTCAAATCCTCCGCGCGCACGTTCCAACTCTTGTCCGTTTCGGGTTTGGTCGGCAACAGTTGGAAAAATTCCTCGAAATGCACGAGCGTGAGCGGCTGCTTCTTCGTCATCTTGATGTTGGACAAATCATAGTACCAAACGGATTCAGTTTGCTTGCCCTTGGTGAAGAAAAGCAGATTCGTTTTGACGCCCCCGCCCGCTTGCAAGAAACTCCGCTCGGCAAACTGACGATGCAGAACAAATCGCACTCGTCGAGCAGTTTGCGTTTGGTTTGCACGAATGCCTGCTCGTTCGTGCGGAAGAGCACGCCCTCATCCATCACGATGCCGCACGTGCCGCCATCTTTGAGCGCGCTGATGACATGTTGCAAAAATAAAACTTGCGTCGCGCTCGTTTTGTACGCAAAGCGCGTTTGCGCGTCTTTGCCTTCCTTGCCGCCGAA
>JACQGS010000276.1 GCA_016199405.1 Chloroflexota bacterium
CCCCATTGCTATTCTCGCGCGCGGCGACTATAATCGAAACCAATTGGCGCGGCAATTCGTATGTTGAACGATGGTGCGCGGAGGCGCAATGCTCGATCCGGTTTCAACCGCCATTCTTCAATCCATTCAGTACGCCGACCTGTTCGATTATCCGCTCACGCCCGATGAAATTCATCGCTATCTCATCGGCATTCGTACGCCCCGCGCCGAAATTACGCACGCGCTTGACGATCCGGCGCGATTGAACGGCGCGATTGCGCGCGTCGGCGGCTATGTCACCTTGCCGCGCCGCGAGCATCTCGTGGCGGAACGCGCGCGCTTGCGCGCTCACGCGCAAAAACAAATGCCGCGCGCGCGCTTTTATGCGCGCCTCATCGCGCAGTTGCCCTTTGTCCGAATGATCGCGCTGACCGGCGCGCTCGCGATGCAGAACGCGCGCGATGGCGATATCGACTTGATGATTGTGACCGCGCCGCGACGTTTGTGGCTCACACGCGCGCTCATTATCGCGCTGGTGTACCTTGCCCGCGCGCGCGGCGACAAACTCTGTCCCAACTTTCTCGTTACCGAAAACGCGCTTGAGCTGCGCGAGCGCAATCTCTACACCGCGCACGAAATCGCGCAGATGATTCCATTTTACGGTATGGCAATTTACGCGCGCTTGCGCGCGCTCAACGCGTGGGCGGAAACTTTTCTGCCCAACATGAATCAATGCGACGCGATCTCTGAAATCCAATTGAATCCGCGCAGCGTCTCCCGTGCGCTCAAACGCGTGTCCGAGCGAATGCTTGCCGGTCGCATGGGCGATGCGCTGGAGCGCTGGGAACGGACGCGCAAGATCGCGAAATTGTCCGCGCAGATTCGCGGCAGCGCGGATGACGCGGCGTTTTCCGCGGATGTTTGTCGCGGCTTTATGAGCGGGCACGGACAACGAATTCTCGCGGAATACGAATCACGCATTACGAATTACTGATGACTGGAAACTGGTTACTGAAAACTGATTACTGATTCCCATGTCCTCCATCCTCTTCGGTCAATCCTATTACCTGCGCTTCGATCCCAAACTGTTCGCGGCGATGCAGCCCTATCCGCCGCTCGGCACGCTGTACGCCGCGAGTTACGCGCGCGCGCGCGGGCACGACGTCGCGGTCTTCGACGCAATGCTTGCCGAGTCGGAAACTGAATGGGAAGACGCACTGGCTTTGCATCAGCCGCGCGTCGCCGTGCTGTTTGAAGACAATTTCAATTACTTGAGCAAGATGTGTCTCTTGCGAATGCGCGCGGCGGCGTTCGCGATGCTGCACGCGGCAAAAGCACGCGGCTGCATCGCTGTCGTTTCAGGCGCGGACGCGACCGACAATCTCGCGAAATATTTCGACCACGGCGCGGATTACATCCTGATTGGCGAAGGCGAAATCACGCTCGGCGAGTTGCTTGGCGAATTAGAAACAATCGAAAATCATAAGTCGAAAATCGAAAATGTGAAAGGACTTGCTTTCCGCAATCCAGGCGGCTCCATCACGCGCACTCCGCCGCGCGAATATCTGCGCGAACTCGATATCCTACCCTTCCCCGCGTGGGATTTGATCGACATTGAAAAATATCGCCGCGCCTGGAAATCGCGCCACGGCTATTTCTCGCTAAATCTGGCGACAACGCGCGGCTGCCCGTACCATTGCAATTGGTGCGCCAAGCCGGTGTATGGGCAACGCTACAATTCGCGTTCGCCGGAGAATGTCGTCGCGGAAATCCAAATGCTCAAGGCGAACTACGCACCCGACCATTTAGAGTTCGCGGACGACATTTTGGGACTGAAACCAAATTGGCTTGAGAGATTTGCGGATTTGGTTGAAGAAAAAAGCGTGCGCGTTCCGTTCAAATGCCTCGCCCGCGCGGACTTGCTGACCGATTCGTTTGTCCGCGCGCTCCAACGCGCGGGATGCGCGACGGTTTGGATGGGCGCGGAGTCCGGCTCGCAAAAAATCCTCGATGCAATGGACAAGGGACAGCGCGTCGAGCAAATCGTCGCGGCGGCAGCGCGCTTGCATCGCGCCGGCATTCGCGTGGGATTCTTTCTGCAATTCGGTTATCTAGGCGAAGCACGCGCCGATATTGAACAGACACTGCAAATGATTCGCGATTGCGCGCCGGACGATATTGGCATTTCGGTTTCCTATCCCTTGCCCGGCACAAAATTTTACGAGCGCGTGCAAGCCCAGCTCGGCGCGAAGCAAAACTGGAATGACAGCAATGACTTGGCGATGCTTTATCGCGGCGCTTTTTCGCCGGATTTTTACCGCGTCCTGCATCGCCGCGTCCATGCCGAATTCCGATTCCGGCGCGCGTGGCGTGAACTCGCGCGTGTCGCCGCGCATCCGGCGCGTTGGCGCGCGCAACATGCGCAGCTTGCCCTAACCTTCCCGCTGAACTTTGCGCGCTGGCAGTTTGCGCGATTTCAATTGAGGATTTTGGAACTGCCAGGCAATCCGCAAACAGCGACCGCCGTTGGACTTGCAAGATAGGCATCATGTTTTTCTCTGCGTCCTCTGCGTCTCTGCGGTGAATTCCCTATGCTCGAACAAATCGCCGACACAGCAAGCGCGTTTGATTCCGCCGCCAATAATTACGACGGCGCGCTGGGCAACAATGCGCTGATTCAACGAATGCGCGGCAAACTGATCGCCGCGATCCTGCGCGATACTCCGCGCGGCGCGCGCCTGCTTGATCTCGGCTGCGGCGCCGGCATTGACGCAGTCGATTTGGCGGCACGCGGCTATCGCATCACCGCGCTCGACTCATCGTCCGCGATGGTCGAACGCACGCGCGCGCGAATTGCGGCGGCGCAGTTGAAAGAGCAGGTGCAGGCAATTCATTTCGGCATTCACGAACTTGCACAATTAGATGCCGAGCCGTTCGATGGCATTTATTCAGACCTGGGTCCATTGAATTGCATTCCGGATTTACGGCAAGCAGCGACGCAATGCGCGCGCTTGCTCAAGCCGCGCGGCAAATTGATCGCCTCGGTGATCGGACGCTATTGCCCGTGGGAAATTGCTTTCTACGCCGCACGCGGCGATTGGCAACGCGCGCGCGTCCGCTGGTCGCGCGATGCGGCGTCTGTGCCGCTCGGCGGCGAGACGGTCTGGACGCGTTATTACTCGCCGCGCGAATTTTATCGCGGCTTTGAGAACGAATTTGAGATGACAGCACTCCGCGCGCTGGCGCTCTTTATGCCGCCGCCGTACCTGATTCACGCGTACGCGCGCGCACCGAAACTATTCGCGCCCCTCCAATTTTTGGACGACGCGCTCGGCTCCGCCCCATTGTTGCGAAACACGGGCGATCATTTTTTGATGACGCTGTCGAAACGAGAATGATTTCAACCGAACTCACTACACAATACGCATTACGCAATACTTTTTCCCTCTCCTGCCCTCTTTGTCGCGGGCATGTTATCGCAGAGGAGAATCGCGCACGCTGTCTTCTCTGCGGCACAATTTATCCGCGCACAAACGATATCTGGCGATTTCTCCCGTCCGCGCGGCAAGAATTTTTCGCGCCTTTCTTGCAAGAATATCGCGCGACACGCGCAAACGAAAAGTGGGAAAGTATGGACGGAGAATATTATCGCGCCCTGCCGATCGTGCCGCACGACGATCCGCATCGCGCGATTTGGAAAATCCGCGCGAAACATTTCGCGCGCTTGCTGCAAATGCTTGGCGATGCCAAGAATTTGCGCGTGCTCGACATCGGCGCGGGAAACGGCTGGCTGTCGAATCAACTCGCCGCGCGCGAACACTCGGTCGCGGCAGTGGATTTGAACGATGATCGCCGCGATGGGCTAGGCGCGCGTGTCAATTACGCGAACGCATTCGAATGCTATCAAGCCGAATTTGACTGTCTGCCTTTTTCCGACGCACAGTTTGATTTCGTCATCTTTAACGCGTCACTGCATTACGCGTCGTCACTCACATCATCGCTCGCGGAATCGCAACGCGTGCTCGCGCCGCGCGGCTCGATCATCATACTCGATTCGCCGTTCTACACGCGACCCGCCGTGAAAAACTTTCTCACGCTTCAACTTCTGCGCGATGCCGCGCACGAATTGAATTTAGAAATGCTTCTCGCTTTTGCCGACGATGTCTGGCACAAACTCGCGCGCCGAAAAATTATCGAACTGAAAATCGGCAGGGAGCCGGCGCATTTTCCAATCATCCGTCTCTTCCAACCTCCAACTTCCAACATCTAACCTCCAACACCCAACCCATGCGCCCCAAAATCATTTTCTTCCACCCCGCTAGCAATTCCGCCGGCAAATGCATTTTGCCGATGTCTTTGCTCGCGCTTGCTACGCTTTTGGAAAACACATACGAGTACATCATCGTGGACGCAAACGCCGAGCGCGATCCATTGCGCGCGCTCGACGAACTCATCGGCGTACGCGGCTACAACGTGCTCGCCACGACCGTAATGCCGGGACCGCAACTCGCGCAAGCCGTGCCGATCGCGCGCGAACTCAAGCAACGCTATCCGCATCTCATAAACATCTGGGGCGGCTACTTCCCAACGCAACATACCGACACGGTTTTGAATTCCGATTACATTGACTTTGCCATTCGGAGTCAAGGCGAACGCACCTTCATCGAATTATTGCGCGCGCTGGAACGCGGCGGCGATCTCGCGGCAATCCGCGGCTTATCATTCAAATGCGGCCGCGCGATCGTGCATAATCCATTGCGCGAACTCGTTTCACCCGAAAATTTTCCGGCGTTCCCGTACCAGCGCATCGATATGCCCCGCTACCTCAATCGCAACTATATGGGCACGCGCGTCACCGAGCATCATTCCAGTTTCGGCTGTCCGTTCGCCTGCAATTTTTGCGCGGTTGTCGCGATGAGCAACCGACGCTGGCTCGCGCAATCGCCGGCGCGTCTGGAATCAACCCTGCGCACGTTGCGCGATGAGTACGGCGCGGATGCGGTGAATTTTCACGATATGGATTTTTTTGTTTCGGAGGCGCGCGTCGCGGAATTCGCCGAGCGCATTCGCGATTTTGGAATGCGCTGGTGGGGCTTGGGGCGAATCGACACGCTCATGAATTACAAAGAGACGACATGGGAAAAAATGCGCGCGAGCGGCTTGAAAATGATTTTCAGCGGCGCGGAATCCGGCTCGGATGATGTGCTCAAGTTGATGAATAAGGGCGGCAAGGCGAGCACCCACGCGACGCTCGAATTCGCGAAACGCGCGCGCGCGTACGGCATCGTTCCTGAATTTTCGTTTGTGCTCGGCAATCCGCCCGATCCGCGGGCAGACATCGACGCGAGCATTCGCTTTATCCGCGAAATCAAGCGCGTCAATCCGGCGACCGAATTTATTTTGTATCTCTACACCCCCGTCGCGCTCGACGGCGCGCTGTACGACAACGCGCTCCAATCCGGTTTTCAATTTCCGGAATCGCTCGACGAATGGACGACGCCGTTCTGGCGCGAATTCGCGACGCGGCGCGAAGGTCGCACGCCATGGATCGATCGCGATACGCAGCGCACCGTGCGCGATTTTGAACGCGTACTCAATGCGTACTATCCAACTATCACCGATACGCGGCTCGTCGGTTTGCGCCGCGCGACCTTGCATGCGCTCGCGGCGTGGCGCTATCGCGCGCAAGTTTACGCCGCGCCGTACGAATTGCGCGCGCTCCAACGCGTGTGGCGATACCAACGACCGGAGACAAGTGGATTTTAGTCTTCACCGTCATTGCGAGCGAAGCGAAGCAATCTCCACACTACATTTGGCAAACCAATCGCTGACCGCGCGGTTTTGGGGACTGCTTCGCTCCCTGCGGTCGCTCGCAATGACGCCGCGCGAACTGGATGTAGCATCTGCCTACGCGATGTGGGCGCGCGAATATCCGCCCTTCGCGCACAACGCATTTATGCGCGCGGAAGAACGCTCACTGCTCGAACTTTTGCCGGACGCGCGCGATTGTATCGCGCTGGACCTCGCGTGTGGGTCGGGACGATACGCACGAATTCTTCGCGAACGCGGTGCGGCCAAAGTTTTCGGATTAGACCTATCCACCGAAATGCTGGCAAAAACGAACACCTGCCCTTGCGGGCGGTGCGAGGGTAAACGAATGGCATCCTTCGTCCAATCCAACCTGCCCCAATTACCATTCACCAATTACTCCTTTGATTTGATCGTTTGCGGACTTGCCATCGGTCACATCGAGAAACTTGCGCCGGCATTTGGCGAAATCGCGCGCGTGCTAAAACGCGGCGGCACGTTTCTTTATTCCGATTTTCATCCGCGACTCGCGCTCGCCGGCGCTCGCCGTGAGTTTTCCGTGAACGGCAGTCGCTTTGCGGTCAAGCATTTCACGCATCGCTATGCCGATCACGTCGCGGCGTTACGCTCGGCGGGCTTGCAAATTACCGGCGTGCGCGAGCCAATCATCGGCACTGACATTCAAGAAAACTTTTCCGGCGATTCCAAATGGAGCGGCTTGCCGGGCGTGCTCGTGATTCGTGCGGAGAAATTGAATGTAGCCTAGCGCCTCGTGCGCGTGAATCAAGCGATGATTTTCAAAAATAGCCCCAGCGTTGTGTTCCGCAACGCGCAAATTCTCAGCCCCACCGGCATCATCGGCGATTCGCTCCGCGTCGAACACGGGCAAATTGCCGCGCTCAACGCGCCGCCGCGTCCGCAAGATTTCGTGATGGATCTGGAAGGCGCATTAATCTTGCCCGGCATCATCAACGCGCACGAACATCTCGGCGTCAACAATTTCGGGCGGCTCAAATACCGCGACGTCTATCCAAACGCGCATCAATGGAGTCTGGACATCGAAGCGCGTTTCGAATCCGACCCGGCGATCACCGCGCCGCGCGCGATTCCAGTGGCGGACCGTTTGTATATCGGCGGCATCAAGAATTTGCTTGCCGGCGCGACCACCGTTTGTCATCACGACCCATGGCATCCCGCGCTCGATTACAATTTTCCGGTGCGCGCCGCGCGTCCGTTCGGTTATTGCCATTCGCTGCAACGCGGCGGCGACATCGCGAAATCGTATCGCCAAACGCGACGCGGCGCGCCGTGGATTATTCATCTCGCGGAAGGAACGGACGGAGCCAGCGCGCGCGAATTGGATCAACTCGACGCGTTGAAATGCTTGCGCGACAACACGATCATCGTGCACGGCGTCGGCTTGACGACACGTCAACGTAGGCAAGTTATCGAACGCGGCGCGGCAATGATTTGGTGTCCCTCATCGAATTTCTTTCTGCTCGGCAAAACCGCCGATGTGCGCGAGTTTGCCGCCGCCGGTCGCGTCGCGCTCGGCACGGATTCCCGGCTGACTGGTGACGGCGATATCTGGGACGAACTGCGCGCCGCGCGCGCAACCGCGCAACTTTCCGCGCGCGATCTATTTCGATTGATGACGACCGACGCCGCAAAAATATTGCGCTTGCCGCGCGCGGGCAGCATCGAGATTGGCGCGCCGGCGGATTTGATCGCTCTGCCGCGCGCGGACGGTGACGCGTTCGAATCGCTCGCGCGCATTCAGCGCGCGGATGTGCAACTCGTGATGATTGCCGGCAAACCCCTCTATGGCGATCCGGCTTTCGAATCGCTTTTCACGCGCATCGGCGCGCGCGTTGCGCGCGTGCGTGTGGATGGCCGCGAAAAATTGCTCGCGGCAAAAGTCGCGGCGAGATTGCGTCGCAATGCCGCGCCCGAACGAGGCGTCGAGTGTTGAGCCGCGTTTCCAAAAACACAATCATCCTCATCGGATCCAACGCGTCCAGCGCTGCGCTCGGTTTTCTGATCGCGATTGTGATTGCGCGCGCGTGGGGCGCGCCGGGCTTGGGCGAGTATTCGCTGGTCCTCGCCTGGACGTTTGCATTGGGAATCGCCGCCGAGTTTGGGCTGAATACGCTCGTCACGCGCGAGGTCGCCCAAACTTCCGCGCGCGCCGATGACTATTTGATCGATTCGACCATCGCAAAAATCGCGCTCGCGCTTCCGCTCGCCGGCGCGTTGATGCTTGCCGCGCCAATCTTGGCGCGCGATGCGGACACCATTGCCGCGCTCCGCCTCGGCGCGTGGCTCATTCCATTGAACGCGTTGTATGGTTCCTTCACCGCGATTTTTCGCGGGCTCGAACGGATGACGCCGATTTTTATCTTGAACACCGCCGGGCTTGTCGCACAATTGGCGGGAACCGTCGTCATCGCCGCAAATCAGCAGGGAGTGCTTGCGATAATTGCGTGGGGCATTGCGGTCCAAGCCGCTCAACTTGCGGCGGCGTTTTTTTATCTACGACGTTGGGGATTGCTTCGCGGATGGATTCGCTTCGCTCACCACATGGTTTACACTGACCCTGAACGAAGTGAAGGGGGATGTGCTCGCAATGACATTCCGCATCCGGGTTTTTCCGCGTTCCTCCGCGTCCAAAAACTATTCCGCCCCGCCCTGCCCTTTGCGCTGGCAGGTATCTTGAGCGCGATCGAAATGCGTCTGCCGCTTTTTTTGCTCGGCGCATTTCAAGGTGAAGTGACGACCGGAATCTATTCCGCCGCCGCGCGTTTGCCGGAAGCCGCGCGCTTGATTCCGAACGCGTTTTTTGGCGCGCTCTTTCCCGCGCTTGCCGCGCTGTCCGGATACACCAGTTCTAGGAATTTGTCTGAAAAGGGTGGCAGGGCAGCACGTCCTGAGCCCTTCCTTCGTCAGGATAAACTCCGCCGAAGGATACCCGCTCCTGACGCCCAGCACGGCTGGGCTACTACCCCTTCCAAGACAACCTCTAACATCCTCCCGCCGGCGCGTCGCCGCATTTTTGTTTATGCGCTCGCCAGCGCGCTCGTTCTGATCGCGTTGGCTCAGCCGCTCCTGGCGTTTTTTTACGGCGCGGATTTTGGAGAAGCGTACCTGCCGTTTATCTTGCTGGCGGTCGCGCTAATCCCCAATCTATTGAACGCGTTGACTTTAGTGGTGCTGTATGCGCGCGGCGAAGAACATTCAGCCAACCGAATGCAATTCGGCGCGCTCGTCGTTCAATTTCTATTTTCGCTCCCGCTCATTTATTTAGGGAGCGCGGTCGGCGCGGCGATCAGCGTGTTATTCGGCGATATGCTTTTGTTCGCGCTTCTGCGCGGGCGCGCCTCTCTCGATTTCCGCGCGCGGATTGCAAAGGCATTCAAGTATTTTCTTGGATCCCCGCGTTTCATCGCTGCCGGAATTTTTGTCGCGGCATTGGCGTTTCGCCTCGCGGCGAAATCATCATTTCAATTCGATGGTTTGTACGGGCAAGACGCATTCGCGTATCTCGATTATTCGCGCGCGCTAGGATCTGCGCTCGCGCAATTTCAAATTCCGCCTCCGTTCTTTTGGCCCCTTGGCTATCCCGCGCTGGTGGCGCTCGCGTCAATATTTGTTTCGATAGAAACCGGCGCGCAAATGGTCAGTCTTATCGCCGGTGCGCTGACGGCTTCGCTTACGTTTCTCCTGACGCAAGAAATTCTGCGCGATCATCCGCGCGTGTTAGCCGCCGGCATCATCGCCGGCTTGATGGTTGCCAGCGCCGGGCAATTTTTGATTTCGAGTATTTCGGCGATGTCGGACGCGGCGGGACTTTTTTGGGCGCTGATGTCTGCTTACGCGTTCGCGCGTTTTGCGCGCGCCGACTCGCCGCGCTGGATTGCGGTCGCGGGCTTGGCGTTGGGTTGCGCGATCATGACGCGGTGGACGTTTGGTTTGTTGGCGCCGGTCTGGATCGCCGCGCTCGTCGCGGAAAATAAAAATTGGCGCAAGGCGATCACGCGCATTATGAGATTTATCTTGCCGCTGATTGCCGCACTCGCGTCCCAAATCGCGCTGATGCTAATTCATGCCGCGCGAGGCACCAGTGCCTACCTTGGCGATATTCAAACCGTCAGTTGGAATTTGACAAACGCTTGGAGCAACGAAATCACCAACGGCGATGGGCACTTCATTTATGCTTTGCCGGTCGCCGCGTTTTACGCGCAAACGTTGGCGCATCCATCTTTTATTTTTCCATCCCTGACGCCTTTTATTCTGATCGGCGCTTGGGCGCTGCGGCGCGCTAGATGTTTCTTAATCCTGCTTGGCGGTTGGATTTTAGCAATTTGGTTTTTCCTCGCCGGCATTGCGTGGGAAAATCCGCGCTTTGCGCTTGCCTTTTTGCCGCCGCTCGCGATCCTCGCCGCAATCGGCGTCACGCGTTTTGTCGATCGCGTGCCGCACGCGCGGCGATGGACGTACGCGCTCGTTGGTGCGAGTCTCGCGCTCACCTTCGTCATCGGTTTTCGTGGCGCGCAAGAATTTGTCGCGGCGCAACAACTCGACCGCGCGATTGCGCGCTGGGCAATTCACAAACTGCCGCCCCATGCAACCGTCATCACGTTTGGCATCACCCAAACGCTCAAACATTTCACGGCGTTCGATGTGATCGAGCTCTACGACGAAACGCCGGAATCCGTGTGCGCGATTGCGGAAACGCGCGACGATGTTTTCGTGTTGGTCAATCCGGCTAATTTGGAAACGCAGTGGCGCGGCTTCGCGCCGCAAATTAATTTCGACGCGCTGCGCGCGCGCGGCCGCTTTGAACCCATTGCCCAATCGGGCGCGTATACGCTCTTCGCCCGCCCATGAAAATCGGCTTGGTCCTGCCCGGCTTTAGCGCGAACGAAAACGATTGGGGCATCCCGGCGCTTTACAATTTCGTCCGCACGCTCGCGGCGACGAACGACGTTCACGTGATTGCACTGGAGTATCCGTGCCGCCGCGGCGCGTACCGCTTTTTCAACGCAACAGTCCACGCGTTGGGTGGCGCGCATCGCGGCAAACGCGACGCGCCTCGGCTCGTCGCCGACGCGCTCACAACTTTGCGCGGCGAAAACGCGCGTAAGTCCTTTGATTTATTGCACGCGTTTTGGGTGAACAAAGCCGGTTGGATCGCGCAACTTGCCGCGCGTTTCTTACGCGTACCGTTCATCGCTAGCGTCGCCGGCGGTGAGTTGACTCGCTTGCGCGAAATAAATTACGGCGGGCAGATCAATTTCGTTGAACGATCAACTATCGCGAGCGTCCTGCGCGGCGCGACGCGCGTGACGGTGGGCTCGCGCTATCTGCAACGGATCGCATCGCAATGGCGCGACGACGCGTTGATTGTGCCGTTAGGCGTGGATACGAGTTTCTTTGCCCTTCACCCTAACCCTCTCCCCCAAGTGGAGAGGAAATCTCGATTACTCAATGTTGGCTCATTGCTGCCGGTCAAAGCGCAAATCAAATTGCTCGACGCGCTCGCGCACATTCCAAACGCGTGCCTCGAAATTATTGGCGGCGGAACATTGCAGCCAGAATTGTACGATTCAGCCCGCGCGCGCGGGATCGCGGCGCGCGTGCATTTCGCCGGGGAAATCCCGCACGACCGGCTTGCAGAAAAATATCGCGCGGCGGACATCGTCGTGCAATCTTCGCTTCATGAAGCGCAAGGGCTCGCGATGCTCGAAGCCGCCGCGTGTGGGCGCGCGATGGCGGGGACGCCGGTGGGAATTTTGCCGGAACTGGCGGAACGCGGCGCGGCAATCGCGGCGAACGGATTCGAGGTCGGAGATTTAGTCGAGGCAATTGATGGCGCGATGGGACGGCAAGCGGAGATGGCGGCGCGCGCGCGCGAAATCGCGGCGACCGAATTTTCTTTGGACGCAGCGAACAAAAAATGGATCCGGCTGTACGAGTCAATGGTGTGACCAGTTCTACGGGGTCAAAGCGAGGAGGGGAGCAGGGGGCGAGGGTTGCCGCGCGCGTCTGCTTCAGCGTCCTCGTGATTCTGATTCCGTTTCGATATCGAACTTTACTAGCCGCGCGACTGCACGAATTTGTCTTTCGCGAACATACCGACTTCTCTTTTTTCGCGAGCGATCTCTTTTTGATTGCCACGCTTGCGTTTTGGCTAATCGGTCTTTTGCTCGCGCGCCGCGCGATCCGATTTCAACCGAGCGCGTTTTCGCTTCTAGTTTTCGCGCTCGTCGCCAGCGCCGGCATGAGTATATCGAACTCTTTCGATCCGCCGCTGTCGGCTTATCATTTCGCGCGACTGATGTTACTCGCCGCGCTCTATCTTTTCGTCGTGAATGAAATTTCAGTCGCGCGGATACAAGTTCCGCTCGTCCTTTCCATCGTTCTGCAAAGCGCGATTGCAATTCTGCAGGTCGCCGCGCAACATTCGCTTGGGCTGGGCGCGCTCGG
>JACQGS010000291.1 GCA_016199405.1 Chloroflexota bacterium
ATTATTTTATGTCGCTGCAAAAGTCGAGTTAAACCTTCGAGGTTTTCAAAAACCTCGAAGGTTTGTAAATCAGAACCACACGGCGAGCGCCGCCATCAACATCGAAATCATCACGTACGATTGCGCGCGCCGCGCGTACGCGACACCGTCGCGATCCAAATGATAACGCGCTTGCCACAAGATTTGCGCCAGCAAGCCAAGCGCGACGACTGCCGCCGGAATCGGCGCGCTCGCCGCGACGAGCGTCAAAACCACAACGAATTGCGCGAGGTTGCTCCAAATTAGCCAATGCCCTTGCCGCGTCGACGCCAAGCCCAACAGCGCGCGATAAGTAATCGTAGACAAGATGAGCAAGAATAATGAAAGCGCGGAAAAAAATCCAAACGCGCTCTGCCCAATCAACCACGGAAATGAGATTTCGTACACCGCGCGCATCCCCGCGCCGCGCGGCGCGCCGATCTCGCCTTCGATCAACGCGAGCAACATCGCGCCGCTCGTCAAGGCAATCGCCGCTTGCCCCAACAAAATCGCGAGGCAGAGCGCGAATAAACCAATTAGCAATTGACCGATGATTTCAGAATTGACGAGGGGCCAGACCATTTGCCGCGCGTACGCAAACGATCGCGCCGTGCGTTCGCGGGCACGCGCAACGCGCGAGTGCGGTGCGTCGGTGGAAAGCGCGAGCCACGTCGCTGCGCTCACTGAAAGCTGCCGCACGGTCGCGCGCCAATCGGATTCGAGCCATAGCGCGCGCCACGCGCCCAAAAGCGCATCGGATAAAAATAACGCGAGAAGCAAAAATAGAATTGACGAACCGCGCGCACCGACGCCGCCGGACGCGAGCGCGCCGCACAATACCGCCCACGCCGGACCCAATAATGTGAGCGGACGCGCCGGGCGCAAATCGAGCGCGATCCACCGACCGGCTAACGGACGCGCCGAACTTAAATCTTCCATCGCGCGGCATCATAGCATAACGTCTGGAAATCTTCAAACGAAGCCCCCCGTCGTTTCAAAACGACGGCTCAACGAGGCAGAAACTCGATCAATCGAGTTAATCCCAATCGGTTTCTAACCGATTTTCACTTCATTGAGACGCCGAATTCCATTCGGCGGCGTTCGCGCAAAAATGTGACGCACACCCGCGGGGCGAACGCTTGACCGGCGCGGAGAGTTGGCGTAGAATCAAACCGATGAAAATATTTCTTTATGCGATTACAGTTTTCATTCTCATCGGCTGCAATGCCGCGCCAACCGCGCCTGCGCCGTCCGCCGCGACGGCTGCCATCGCGGCTACGCCCGCGCCTACAAAGCCAAGCACACCCTTCATCAAAGATAAATTTTCATTGCGCGATCTCGCCGGCATCGGTAGGCATCCGCTCGACGCGGCGGCAATCGGCGATAAAATTTACGCGTTGAATATCGAAACTGAAAATATCGCGGTCGTGCAGAACGGGCGCGCGATCAAATTCATTCCGGTCGGCAAACAGCCCGCCGCGCTCGCGTCCGACGCCGCGCAAAAAAGGTTGTACGTTTCGAGCGCGAAAGACAAGACGATCAGTTTAATCGTGGACGATCAAATCGCGCTGACGCAAAATATCGGCGATGCCGCGCGCACGCTGATTTTTTCCGAGAACCGGCTTTGGGCAGGACTCGATAGCAGCGCGACCATCCTCGTCCTCGATCCGGCAACTTTGCAAATCCAAAGCCGCATCACGATTCCCAACGCGTTCTCCATCATCTCGCTCGCCGGCGACGCAACGAATCATCGCGTCTACGCGAACGCGTTTGAAAAAACCAGCGTGATCGATTCGAGCAATCTGCGCGTGTTGAACACGCTTGCCACGAAAGGCAGTTACTATACGCTCGCCGCGAATCCGGCAACCGACAGCGCGCTCGTCGCCGAGTACGAAGCCGCGACAAACACCCAGTTTCTGATTTCGTACAATCCGCGCACCGGCGCGGAACGCAGCCGCGTCAAGCTCGGCGGCGATCCGCGCGGCGCGCTTCTGAACGCGGGCGCGTCGCGGCTTTACGTCGCGCATTCATTTTCGAATGATGTGTACGTGATCGACCCGCGCAATCTTACGACCCTCGCGATCATTCCGGTCGGCTTAAAGCCGTTTGGGTTGGCGTTGGATGAAAACGCGCATCGGCTCTACGTGACCAATTACGAAAGCGACAGCATCAGCGTCATCAACACGGACACGAATCAAATCGCCGCGACGATTCCGCTCGCGATGATGCCGACGGCGTGGGAAGTGAATGATACGACGCAACGCGCGTACGTCGCGAACGCGTCGAGCGATTCAGTTTTTGTAATTGAAGGCGCGCGCGTGATACAAGAAATCGGCGTCGGGCGGCATCCCACCGATCTCGCGCGCGACGCGCAATCGAACCGGCTATTTGTCGCGAACCAAGCCGACGGCACCATCTCGATCATTGACGAAAACTCTTTCGCGGTCCGCGCCACGCCATCCATTACGCGTTTGCTCTCCAGCGTCGCCGTGGATGCGCCGCGCGCGCGTTTGTTCGCGAATGAAGTAGTGCTCGATCTAACGACCTTGACGCCGATTGGAAGACTAACGCTGCGCGGCGTGACCATTGGATCGGTGATCACGCCGGATTTTGTGCGCGTGAACGCGGCGGCAAATCGCGTGTACGCGCTCGGCGGAAACGGCACGCCCGGATCGAACAGCCGCCGCGTGACGTATAGCGTGGACGCCGGAAATTTGCAGCAACGCACAACGCTCGCTTTCTCCGGCAATATTCATCACATCGCGCTGGATGTTGAAGCGAACCGCGTGTACGGCGCGGGGACGCATCCGCTTGCGCAGACGCACGAATTTGCCGCGTGGGATTTGAATGATAACAAGTTGATCGCGTTGCCGCTCAGCGCGCGCACGACCGGCATCGCGTACAATCCGCAGACGCAGCATGTTTTTCTCGCGCACGCGGGAACAAGCGCGGCGGAAAACTTTGCGCAGATATTTGACACGACCACGTTCGGCGAGGTGGGGCGCATCACGCTGAACGCGCCGGGCGTGATGGCGCGGCTCGGACATTTGATTTACGTCTCGGGGACAGACGATGGCGCGGTGACGATTATCGAGGACGTGAGTGTTGCCGCGCCGCCCGCGCCAACTCCAACCGCGACGCTGACGCCATTCGCAACGCCGGCAAGAACGCCGACGCGGTGAGAAACGAAGTGCACACACAAAATTTTTGTTGTGCGGAACACTCATCATAGACAAAATGGTTCGTTCATGTAAGTTATCTGACATTCGGCTTGGCAGACCCACGTCACCAAAATTTCGAGCTAGGCGTTTCCTTACAAATGGAGTGATTGAACAGTCTGCAAATTATCGACCGAACGAGACGAACGTTGCTCCTGAAGACAAAAGTAATAAAGGATGGAATGACATGCCAGAATGGTTGTTAGCCATTATCGGAACATTGACAGTTGGAATATTCCTACTAATTCTTGAGTATCGGACTAGTTGGTTTGCCAACCATGTCCCCAAGGCGCTTGGATTGCCTAGGCCAGCATCCAACGAGCAAGATTGGGCTGAGACTATCTACAAAGTTAAGCAGGGGTTGGGAAAGATTTAT
Organism: Chloroflexota bacterium; assembly: GCA_016199405.1. GTDB lineage: Bacteria > Chloroflexota > Anaerolineae > UBA4142 > UBA4142 > JACQGS01. Next base: position 3,613 of record JACQGS010000291.1, read on the forward strand.
GGAGTTGACCCTGACGAAATAGAAGTCTATTCATGGGAACCTAAAGACCGAAATAAGAGGATTCGATTGGAAGTAAACTTCCGTTCAAGAACAGGGGTTAGATGGAGTAATCCTCGTATTATTTTGGCGGAGAGGGACGGGCGAATTCTACACAGTGAAAACGAGACACTGATAAAGACGTACTGATAAAAGCGGAAATATTCCTCTTGCCTAGCGGATAAATTGCAACGACGTAAAGCAGAACGTCAGATAACACGTACACGCCGACCCCACTCCACGCGCGCGGCTTTCTGGCAAATTTGGCTGGCACAGTTGAGCGTCGTCGGCATTTCGCAATCGCGTTCGGCGCGGTCGGCGTGCCAAACGTTCCACAATTGACCCGCGTGTTCAATGCATGTAAAATATTTTTTGAATTACTTGCCCCCGTAGCTCAATGGACAGAGCAGGACACTTCTAATGTCAAGGTTGTGGGTTCGAGTCCCGCCGGGGGCGCCATATCCATTTCGGATTTTTGATTTCGGATTTCGGATTGTCAGTTGTTTTATTCGTTTTTCTTCGTGTGGTTCGCGGACAAGAATCGTGACGCATGATCATCCCTCTTCCTTCGCAACCTCCTTCTCCCTCCATCAGCATTTGGCAAGCGCTTGACCGCGCAAGAAAAGATTCTCCCTCGTCCTCGAAAAACATTTGGCAAACACTCCGAGCCGCCGTTGATCTCGTGCAATGGAAGCCCGCGCCGGCGGAAGGCATCGTCGCGCGCGAATTGCGCGAACGTGCCGGCGCGTTTTTCATTCTCAAAAATCCGCGCGCGCATACTTACATCCGGCTCACCCCGCGCGAATATTGGCTCTGGCAACACCTTGACGGCAAGCAGACGGTGCAGGAATTGATCGTCGCGTACTTTACAAACTTTAGCGCGTTCGCCTTTGGGCTTGTGATCGGTTTGGTTCAGCAACTCTACGCCAAACAAATGCTGCGCGACGAGCCGCAATTTATTTTCAGCGCGGTCGAGCGCGGCGTCAAAGAGAAAAGCCGCGCCGGACGCTGGCTGAATCCCTTGCGCGCGCTCATTTCCAAACAATGGGCGATTCCACAATTCGATCGCTGGATCAGCGCGGTGTATCAACGCGGCGGCTGGATATTATTTACCAAGCCGGCGCAAGCAATTTTTTTGCTGATTACTTTTCTCGGCGCGTTCCTCTACTTGCGCATCCTCGGCGATCCAGGTTATGCCTTTGCCATTGCCAGTCTTGGATTGAATCTCATCCTGCTCTGGTTCTTGACCGCGCTGCCGATCTTGCTGCACGAACTGGGACATGCGCTCACGACCAAGCATTTTGGGAGCGAGGTTATTCGCGGCGGCATGATGCTTTACTTGGGAATTCCGTCCGCGTTTGTGGACACGACCGACATTTGGATGACGCCTAAACGCGTGCGGCTCGCCGTCGCGGCAGCCGGACCGTACACCGGCTTTATTCTCGCCGGCATTTGCGCGATTGCGATTACCCTATTCCCCGATCCGACATTTTCGCCGTTGCTCTTTCAAACGGCAACGATTGCGCTGATCCTCTCCATCGTGAATCTCAACCCCGCACTCAAATTAGACGGCTACCACTTGGTTTCCGATGCGGTCGAAATTCCAAATTTGAATGAGCGGTCGTTCGCGTTCTTCCGGCATTCGTTCCTCCCCAAACTTTTGAAACGTGAACGATTTTCACGCGACGAAATCGTTTTTATTCTCTTTGGCTTGTTGCTAGGCTTATGGACGCTCTACGTTATTGTCGTGACTGTGTTCGTGTGGCGCGCGCGCGCGGTTGCGAGCGCACAGTCGGTGATCGCCGGTTTCGATCGCAACGCGATCCTCGCGATCCGCGTCGCGCTTTTGCTGGGCAGTTTGTTCGCGTTTGTGATTGCGCGCGCGTGGATTGGAAAATCCATCGCGAAAATTATTGATCGAGTGCGCCGTTCGCGACTCGTCGCAGGACGCCGACGCGCGGCAATCGGCATTGCGGTCGGAATCGCGGTAATGCTTGCATTGCCGACTCTCATCGCGCCGGAAGCGGCAGAGACATTAGAATTTGTGGCGGGCGTGAGCAGTTTCGCGGCGTGCGCCTATCTCGCGTATTTATCGAGCCGCGCGATGGTTGGATCGCTGTACGCGCGCGCGTGGCTGCTCTTTGCCGGCGCGTTCGCGCTGATCGGAATCGCGAATGTGTTATGGTGGCTGCCGGCGCCGCTGACCGACGCGTTCGCGCTCGCGTTTGATTTGATCGGCGCGAGCGTGATGGGCATCGCCATCGCGAGCGCGTGGCGATTGATCGTTGGCTTGACCGGCAGTTGGCGGATGATGTCCGTTTGGTTTTTTGCCGCAATGTGGGCAGGTGTTTTTGGGATGTTGCTTGGACCGACCAATCTATCGCCGGTCGCCGCGCATTTTGCGCTGGGCTTGATTGCTCTGGGCGGGATCGTGCATTGGCATTCGATCGGACTCCACCCGGTTGAATTGAAAGCGATTGCGTTTTCGGAACAGACCGCGCGCGTGGCTTTGTTGAACGCGTTCAAGAGTTTGACCGATCATGCGCTGGCGCACGTGGAGCACGCGTACGGCAAAGGCGCGCGGCGACGCGTGGAAACAACATTCGATCAAACCGCGCGGGCGAAGGGCTGGGAAATCCGTTTGCGCGATCATAGCGCGCGCCAACTCCCCGCCGAAAGCTCATACTTGCGCTTGCCTGCCGCCGACTTGGGAGAATTTTTCGCGGCGTCACTCGTCGCGTTGCTGGACGAGACCGCGCGCATCGGCGGCACAAATTGGACGGAACAGATTTTGGCAAAAAGTTACGATGCGCTGGAATGGGAATTGCGCGAATTCGCGCTGGAATATATTTTGCCGCATGTGCGCTGGGCACGCGCGCTCTCGAAAGAATTTTCCGCTCATCGCGGCGACACGCGCGCGCTTCTGCAACGCGCGCCACTCTTTGCCGAGTTTAGCGCGGAGGAAATCAAGAAAATCGCGGCGCGTTTGCGTCCGGAAAATTTCGCGCGCGGACAAATCATACTAGAGCAAGGCGCGGTCGGCGAAAAATTCTACCTTCTACGGCGGGGACGCGTCCAGGTTTTCCGGCGCGACGCCGAGGGGCTGGAGCATCCGCTGGAAGAGCTGGTCAGCGGCGATTACTTTGGCGAACGCGCGTTGTTGACCGGCGATCCGCGCAACGCGACGATTCGCGCGGCGACGCCGGTGGAAGCCCTGACGCTCAGCAAAAAAGATTTCGACCGCTTGATTCGACCGGGCTTTGAAGGTCATCGCAAAGTCGACGCGGCGATTCGGCGCATCAATTTACTGCGGCGCATTCCCATCTTTGCCGATTTCTCGATTTTTGAATTGAGGCACTTGGTCAATCAGTTGGAACGCGTGCGCGTCCCGGCGGAGCAAGCAGTGGTGCGACAAGGCGAAAGCGGCGATCAGTTTTACATTATCGAAGAGGGGCAAGTCGCGGTCCGCATCGAATTGCCGTCGGGTGACGTAGTGGAAAATGCCCGATTGGGACCGGGCGAATATTTCGGCGAGATCGCGCTGCTCATGGATGTGCCGCGCACGGCGACGATCGTCACGACGCAGAAAACGCAACTCTTGACGATTCACGCGGACACGTTCAAGCAACTGATGTGGCAATCGCAAGGCGTACATCGCGCCATCGAACGCGCGGCGACGCGGCGAATGCATTTCTATAATCAAACCCTCACGCGCGCAATTGGTGAAATTCCTCAAGTGTGATAAATTACCAATATGAATTGTTGGCATTGTGATCGTCCGGCGCACGGCATTTGCCGGTTTTGCGGGCGCGCGTTGTGCCGCGATCATGTCAAGACGATGCCATTCCTTTTGGAAATCTACAAAGGGAAGGACGGGGATCACAAAGCCATCGTCGTCGAAGACACGTTGTATTGCGGCATCTGCAAGCCGCGTGAATCGCCAGTCATACTGAAGGAGTTGGAATGAGCGCCGAAAATCTTTCGCAGATCATCGCGCGCGCCGTCGCGGATGCGCAGTACCGCGAATTGCTCTTCAGCCAAACCGATTCGGCGTTCGAGGGATACGAACTGACCGATGGCGAGAAAACTCTGCTCAAGAACTTGTCGCGCGAGAATTTCGATTCGGCGCGAAGCGAATTGGGCGCGCGGATTTCGCGCGGCGGACTGACGATGGGAAGTTTGGATACATTGCTTTCGCCGACCCGTAGATCATAGGGCAGTGATCAGTTTTCAGTAATCAGTTTCCACTTTTCAATCAGCAGTCAGCATTTATCAGATAGCAGTCTTCAGTCAGCAGTAGTCGGTTCACTAATCACTGATCACTCAATGTCATTAAGTTAGCGAGTGTGTTTGTAATTCATCGCGAATCTTCTCGGTTTTACCCGTTTCACGCGAGGGTAAGAACGACCCGGTCGAACGGGCTCGATCGTTGCGAGC
>JACQGS010000292.1 GCA_016199405.1 Chloroflexota bacterium
AACGAATACGGCAACGAGCACGGCGACGCCGACCGCGACGAACACGCCAACCAACACACCGACGCCAACTCCAAGCGTTGGCGCGCTCTGCTTGCTCGTCTATCACGATTTGAACGGCAACGGCTCGCGCGATCTGGGCGAACCGCTTCTTGCCGGCGCACAGATCACGGTCAAAGATTCCGGCGGCGCAACGATCGCGACGTTCACGACCGATGGGGTTACGGAACCGCGTTGCTTTAGCGGGCTCACGCCGGGCGTTTACAATATTTCGGAAACGAATCCGCCCGGCTTTTCTTCGACGACGCCGGATTTAGCCGCCGCGTTTATTGCCGCCGGCTTCACGACGACGGTTGATTTCGGCGATCAACAATTCACGCCGACGCCTACGCCAACCAACACGGCAACGCCGACTGCAACCGCGACGGCAACCAACACCTTGACCGCGACGCCAACGCTGACGCCAACGGATCTTCCAACCCCGACGACTACGCCAACGAATACCGCAACGTCGACGGCAACTCCAACCGCGACGGCTTCGCAGACGCCGACGAATATTCCGACGAGCACGCCGACCTTCACGCCCACGCCCAGCACGGGCGCGCTCTGCTTGCTCGTCTATCACGATTTGAACAGCAACGCCTTCCACGATAACGGCGAGCCGTTGCTGGCGAACGCGCAGATCGCGATTCGCGATTCGAACAATAATATCATTGGCTCATTCACAACGGACGGCATTACCGAGCCCCGCTGCTTTAGCAACCTCGCACCCGGCGTTTACAATATTTTGGAAAATAATCCGGCGGGTTTCACTTCGACGACGCCGGACTTGATCGCGGCATTTGTTGCCGCCGGCTTTGCCACCAACGTGGATTTTGGCGACGTTGCGTCCACGCCTACGCCAACCGCGACAATTACGTTAACGCCAACCGCAACCAATCTTCCTACTAACACACCCACATCAACACCAACATTCACGCCACTGCCCGCGCCGACTGAAACACCAACGCCGACCACAACTTTAACGCCAACCAATTCGCCCACGTCAACGCCAACCTTCACGCCGACCCCGAGCACCGGCGCGCTCTGCGTTCTCGTCTTCAACGATTTGGATGGCAGCGGCGTTCGCGATGCCGGCGAGCCATTACTCGCCAACGCGCAAATCACAGTGAGAAATTCCAGCAATTTCAACATTGCTTCTTTCACGACGGATGGCATCACCGAGCCAAGATGTTTTGCGAATCTCGCGCCGGGCGTCTACACCGTTTTGGAAACGAATCCGCCCGGTTTTACTTCGACGACGCCGGATCTTGCCGCCGCATTCATCTCTGCCGGTTTTGCAACGACCGTCGACTTCGGCGATCAACTTTCGACGCCAACGCCGACCCCGACCGTTACGCAAACGCCAACCAGCACCCACACGCCAACCGCGACTGCGACCGCGACACCAACCATCACCTTCACTCCCCCGGCGAGCGCGACTGCGACTCAAACTGCAACCGCAACGACGACGCCAACCGCTTCGGCTACGCCTTCGCAGACCGCGACGTCGACTGCAACCCCAACGTTCACGCCAACTGCTTCGGCTACGCCATCGCAGACCGCGACGCCGACGATCACGCTGACGCCCACGCCAAACATCGGCGCGATTTGTATGCTCGTCTTTAACGATCTCGACGGCAACGGCAATCACGACACCGGCGAGCCGTTGCTTGCGAACGCGCAGTTGACGATCAAAAATTCGAGCAACGTCATCGTCGCGACGTACACGACCGATGGCGCGAACGAACCAAAGTGCTTTAGCAGTTTGGCGTCCGGCGTTTATCTGGTCAGCGAAATAAATCCGCCGGGATTTGATTCGACAACGCCGGATCTCGCGGCAGTGTTCGTCGTCGCCGGTTTTACCACGACGATTGATTTCGGCGATCAACTCGCGCCGACGCCGACCGTAACGCTCACGCCCACTAATACACCGACGCTTACATCCACCATCACGCGCACGCCAACGGCAACGCCGCCCGGCGCGCCCACCGAAACGCCAACGCCAACTGTAACTCCCACCGCCGGCATCGGCGCATTGTGTTTGCTCGTGTTCAACGATGTGAACGGAAATGGATTGCGCGATATCGGAGAGGGCTTGCTCGGCGGCGCGAATCTGATCGTCAAAAATTCCGGCGACGCAACGGTCGCGGCCTTCACCACCGATGGCATTAGCGAGCCACGCTGTTTTCCATTGAACGGCGGCACGTACAACGTGACCGAAGTGAATCCGCCCGGTTTTAATTCGACGACCCCGGATATAGTCGCGGTGATCGTCGCGCCGGGATTTGCGACGTTGCCGGAATTTGGCGATCAACCGGTCGCGCCAACCCCGACGCCCACACTCGCACCCACCTTCACGCCGACGAATACCGCGATTCCCGGCGGCTCGCTCTGCCTTTTGGCTTTTCATGATCTCAACAACAACGGCGCGCGCGATGCCGGCGAACCGCTCCTCGCCAACGCCGGCATGACGGTTCGCACGTCCGGCGGCGCGATCGTTGCCACCTACACAACCGATGGCGTGAACGAGCCGCACTGTTTCAGTAATTTGCCGTTTGATGTTTACAACGTACAAGAGAACAATCCGCCCGGTTTTGTCTCGACGACTCCGGACACCATCGCGGTGGTCGTCGTCGGTGGGTTGACCACCAACGCGGATTTCGGCGATCTCGCGTTCACGCCCACACCCACCATGACCAAAACGCCGCTCTCGGTTGCGACGGAGACCCCAACGCCAACTTCAACCGCGACCCTTACACTCACACCGACGCGCACACCCACGCGCACCCCAACGCCGATTGCCTCATTCACCACCGATTTGCCGGATCCAAAAGGTTTGACGGTGGATGCGGCGCGCAATCGTTTGTTCGCGACCTCGAATCGGAACAACAATGTTTTTGTGTGGGATGAAATCGCGCGGCGCACGATCGCGACGATTCCGGTTAGTTCGCGGCCCTGGGGCGTGGGCGTGGTGAATAATCGCGCGTATGTGGCGAATAACAATAGCGCCAGCGTTTCGGTCATTGACGCGGCGACGCTGACGAAATTGCCGGACATTCGGCTGAACGATTCGCGCGCCGCGATTCAGTGCGACGGCAATCCGACGCACCTCGTCGTCAATCCCAGCACGAACCGCGTCTATGTCGCGCTGTACGGGCAAGGGCGCGTTGCCGTGATCGACGCGGCGAACAACACCCTCATCGATTGTCTCAACGCGAGCACCGGCACGTTCGCGCTCGCGATCAATTTAACTCTCAACCGACTCTATGTCACGAATCGCGACGCGCAAAACATTCAAGTGTTTGATCTCAGCGTCGTGCCGGGCAGATTGATTCAATCGGTCGCGGCAACCGGCGTACCGTTCAACGTGCAGGTGAATTCCAACAATAATCAAGTGTACGTAATGGTCGCGTCCGATTCGCCGAATTTTGAAAAAGCGATCAACCTGCGCGTTTACAACGCCAGCTCCACCGGCAATCTCACCTTCGCAATGACACGCGTCATCGGCAACACCGAAGACGGCGGCATGCTGTGGGTGAGCCAAGCCAGCGGGCGGCTGTACGTCGCGGCGACGCTGGATAACATTGTGCAAGTGCTCGACCCGAATAGTTTCGCGGTGCTCAAGACCATTGCGACGACCGATCCGTTTGCGCTCACGGAAAATCGCGCGCTCGGTCGCATCTACATTGGTAATCGCAACATTGATACGATCACGATTGTTTCGGATGTACTGGGACCGTAAACACGTAGGGGCAACCCTTGTGGTTATCCCCTGATTTTCGCGCACAAAACAAGGGCAGACCGACGCCGGTCTGCCCTTGTTATTTTCTGGCAACCTGCGATTACCACAGAGGTCGCCGCTATTTTTTTGAGTGTATTCTCTGGAAAACAAAACGGGGTGGAAGGGCAGCCGTGCTTGCCCATTGCCCGCCCAGCACGGCTGGGCTGCTTACCCATTTTTACCGGTCGCGATGCGCTCCGCCTGAGCAACATTGGGGTGAGAATCATTTCCCCAACACGCGTTTCAAAATATCGGGCCGATTCGAAATAATCCCGTCCACTTTCATCTCCGCAAATTTCTTCATCTCCTCCTCGCGATCCACCGTCCACACCTCGACTTGGATGCCGCGCTTTTGCGCTTCCTGCACGAGCGCGGGCGTCAGCAAATCTTTGTTCACGGCGATGAACGCTGCGTCAAGCGCTCTGATTTGGTCGATCACACGCGCCGGTTGATTGATGTCCACCGCGCGGAAATAATCCAATGACAACAGCGCGACGGTGGTCACGCGCGGGTTGAGCGTTTTCAAATCCTTCAGCACGCCGAAATCAAATGAACTCACTTGCACACGCTCCAGCATCGCGCGCGCGGCGATTTCGTCCAGCAATTTTTGCTCGATGCCGGCATAGCGTCCTGGCACCGGCACTTTGATTTCCACTTCGATGCGCGCGCGCGTTGGCTTTGCCAAATCGAGCACTTGCGCGAACGTGGGCACGCTTTGCTTTTCGGTCGTGCCGCCGGCATATTGCGCGGCGGCGTTGAATTTCTGCAATTCCGCCAGCGTAAAATCCGCGACGCGACCCTTGCCGTCGGTCGTGCGCTCAATCGTCGCGTCGTGAAAGACGACGACGATGCCATCTTTGGTGAGATGCGTGTCCATCTCCAAAACATCTACATCGAGCGCGAGTCCGTTCTTGAACGACGCCAGCGTATTTTCCGGCGCCAGCCCGGCGCCGCCGCGATGCGCGATCACCGCGACGTCCGCGCCCGTAGGCGCGCCGGTCGGTTGAATCGGCGTGGCTTCGGTGGGCACCGCCGCACAGGCGGCGAGAAATGGAAGGATGAAAAATATGATCCGGTTCATGGGAAATCTCGACAAAAAAAAGACCTGACCGGTTTCAAAAAACCGGTCAGGTCGAGAGAAATTTTACTGTCCAACCGATTTGTTGTAATCGGCGACGAGTTTCGTGACGTCCGCCGCGGCGTCATCGAGCGCTTGTTGCGGCGTCTTCTTGGCTTGAATCACCTCTTCGATCGCGAGTTCGATGCGTTGGCGCGCGGCGGGCATCGTGCCGGACAATGCGCCTTGCGTCGCGCGTGTGTTGGGCGCGGCGTGCAATTGATCCACCGCGGTCAGGAATTGTGGGTACTGGGCGACCCAATCCTTGTCTTCCTTCACGTCGTAGGATTTCTTGGTCACCGGATAGTATCCGCTAGCGGTATGCCAGTACGCCTGAATCTCCGGCGAGACGGTGAATTTCACGAATTCCCACGCGCAGTTCTGCTCGCCTTGCGGGCGATCCTTCATGATGTACACGGCGGCGCCGCCGATGATCGTTCCGGATTTCGTGAACGCGGCTTCGTCCGGGCGCGGCAAAAAGCCGGTGCCCAGTTCGAACTTGCCCTTTGCCGCATTCAAGCGCGAGCGCAAGCCCGCCGTGGACTCGATCATCATCGCGGTTTGTTGCGCGTCGAACGCTTTTTGCGTGTCGGCGGTTGGGCGACCAAAGTTGCCAAAGTATCCCTTGTCGTACCCTTCCTTCCACCAAGTCAGAATGCGGACGCCCTCGCCGCTGTTGAAGGCGGCTTTCGACGCGCGTGCGTCGCGCCCGTTGCCGTTGTCGAGATAGAGTCCGCCCGACGCGGCAAGGAGTTGTTCAAAGAACCAACCGTAGATCGCCATCGAGTAGCCGTACACGATCACTTTGCCGCTCGCGTCTTTCTTGGTCAATTGGGCGGCGGCTTTGCTCACCTCTTCATACGTGCGCGGCGGTTTCTTGGGATCGAGCCCGGCGGCTTTGAACATGTCTACGTTGAAGTACAACATCGGGTTCGATGTGTTGTACGGCATCCCGTACAGTCTGCCGCCGATGGCATAGTACGCCAGCACGTTCTGCTCAAAGTCTTTGAGGTCGAACTTGTCCTTGTCAATGAAATCCTGCATCGGCGCGATGACTTTGAGGTCAACCAGAACCTGCGTCGCCAGATCGAATTGCTGGACGACCGCCGGCACGTCTTTGGATTGCAGCCCGGCTTTGAGTTTGTTCAGCGAATCGTCGTACGAGCCTTGAAAGACCGCTTCGCCGATGCACGCGGCTTGCGCGGTGTTAAAGCGTTTCATCATTTCGTTGACGGCGTCGCCGTTCGTGCCGCCCATCGAATGCCAAAACGCGAATTTCACCGGTCCCGCCGGCGTCGGCGTGGCGGCGGGCGCGCACGCCAGCGCGACCAGCGCGAGCGCGGCGAGCGCAATGATGAGCAGAGTGGTTCGTTTCATTTTGGGGTCCTCCAAAAATTGAATCCGCATTGATCGGTTGAGATCATTCTCGAAAAGATTTTGCGATGCGCCTCCTTATCCAAAATCGGGCTGCGGGGTTTGCCCGCCTATCCTTTAACCGCGCCGGCGGTAAGTCCGCGAATCAATTGGCGGTTGCCGGCGATGAAGAGCACAAAGGTTGGAATCAGAATCATCACGATGCCTGCCAGCACGATGTTCCACAAAAACCGTTCTTGATCCTGCAAGAGCGCCAAGCCGATCTGCACCGTCCGCATATTCTTGTCGTTCGTGACGAGCAGGGGCCAGAGATATTGATTGTACGTTTGCAGAAAACTGAACACCGCGAGCGTCCCGAGCGCGGGACGCGCGAGCGGCACCGCAATCGTCAATAAAAAGCGGAGGCGGCCGCAGCCGTCCATCCTCGCCGCGTCGTGCAAATCGCGCGGGATCGTCAAGAAGAATTGGCGCACGAGGAACGTGCCGAACGCGGTCGCGAGATAGGGCAGCGTCAAGCCGAGGTAGGTGTCTTTGAGACGCAAATCATTGACGATGGTGAGATAGTTGGGGATGATCGTCGCTTCCCACGGAATCATCAGCGTCGAGAGAAAGAGGAGAAAGAAAAAATTCTTGAATTTGAAATCAATGAACGCGAACGCGTACGCCGCGAGACTCGCGAGCGCCAAATGCGCCAGCATGACGATGGACGATTGAATCACGCTGTTGAGCAAATAGCGCGGAATGGGCGCGAGCGCGAGCGCGTCGCCGAAATTTTGCGGGTTAAACGAGAGCGGCAGAATTTTGGGCGGATAGTTGGACACGTCCGCTTCCGTTTGTAGGCTCGTCACGACGGCTTGATAGAGCGGAAAGGCGATGACGAGCGCCATCAGCACGAGCAAGGCGTAGAGCAAGATTTTTTGGAGCGTGGAATAGCGCGCGGTCGTTTCACTCATTCGTAATGCACCCTCTTTTCCAACACGCCGAATTGGATGGTCGTCAGCGCAAGCATCATCACGAACAGCACCACCGACAACGCGGCGGCGATGCCGTATTGCCCGTTGAAATAAAACGCGCGATAGATCAACTCGACCATCACATTCGTCGAATCGAGCGGACCGCCGCGCGTCATGATGTTGATCTGCGTAAACGCCTGCAACGCGCCGAGCGTCGAGACGACGATGAGAAAGAAAATCGTCGGCGAGAGCAGCGGGATCGTAATGTGGCGGAACGATGCCCAAAAACCGGCGCCGTCAATCTTGGCGCTCTCGTACAATTCTTGCGAGATGCCTTGGAGACTGGCGAGAAAGATCACGGTGTTAAAGCCAGTCATCAGCCACACCGTCGCCATCGAAACCGAAAGGAGCGCGGTCGCTTCGCTGGTCAGCCACTGCACGCGCGGCAAGCCGATGAGATCGAGAATGTAATTAAAGATGCCAATCGCCGGATGAAAGAGAAATAGAAAAATCAGCGAGGCGGTTGCGGCGGAAATCGCGATCGTGGACGCAAAGATGATCCGGAAAACGCTGATGCCTTTGAGTTGCACGTTGGCAAGCACGGCGAGAAAGAGCGAAGTCACCAGCGTCGTCGGCACGACGTAGAGCGCAAACGTGAACGAAACCTTGAGACTGTTGGCGAGGTCTTTTTCGGAAAAAATGCGCTGGTAATTTTCCAGCCCGGCGAAGGATGCCATCCGTCCAAGTGGGTCGGTGAAGAATGCGGACAGCTGAATGGTCTTGAGGAGCGGCACGAAAACGAACGAAACGAAAATGAAGAGCGAAGGCAAGAGAAAAAGCATTGCCGCGAGGAAATTCTGCAGCGCGCGCATGCGCGCGCTGCGCGCGGTGCGTGTGACGGGGGTCGGTGCGGTGACAGCGTCCCGACTGTGTGGGGTTGCCATAGACAATCCTTGTCTGAGTTCGGAAGGATTGTAATGCCGATTGAATTTCATGTCAAAGAGAAAAAGACCCGGAGGGTTTAAACCCTGCGGGTCTTGCCATTACGCCATCGCCTTCGCCGTCGCCTTGTCGCGCGCGACGCCGGACTTGTGGCGATTTTCGGTTCCCAAAATTCTTTTGCGAATCCGATAATTCTTGGGCGTCACTTCCACCAGTTCATCATCCGAAATGTATTCGATCGTTTCATCCAAACTCATCAGACGCGGCGGCGTTAGCCGCACCGAAATATCCGAATTCGAGCTACGCACATTCGTCAAATGCTTTAGCTTGCAGACATTCACCGCGATGTCGCCTTCGCGCGCTTGCTCGCCGACCACCATGCCTTCGTACACTTCGACGCCGGGACCCACGAACAAAACGCCGCGCCCTTCCGCGTTGCTGAGCGCGAAACTCGTCGTCTTGCCGGTCTCGAACGCGACCAGCGAGCCGTGTTCGCGCGTTTCAATGTCGCCGGAGAACGGCAGATAGCCGTGAAAAAGCGCGTGCATAATGCCGGTGCCGCGCGTCGCGGTCAGAAATTTTCCGCGAAAGCCCAACAGCCCGCGCGTCGGCACGAGATAACGTAAATGCACCGATCCATCATCCGACGTTTGCATCTCTTTCATCTGCCCGCGCCGGGTGCCCAGCGTATCCATCACGGTCCCCAGAAAATCGCCAGAGACTTCGATAAAGACATCTTCCACCGGCTCCAAGCGTTGTCCCTTCTCCTCACGATAAATCACTTCCGGTTTCGAAACCTGAAACTCGTACCCTTCGCGACGCATCGTCTCAATCAAAATCACGAGATGCAATTCGCCGCGCCCCGACACGATGAACGTGTCCGACGAATCGGTTTCGTCGACGCGCAGACTCACATTCGATTCCAATTCTTTGAACAGACGCTCGCGCAATTTGCGCGACGTGCTCCACGTGCCCTCGCGCCCGGTAAACGGCGACGTGTTCACGCCGAACGCCATGCGCACGGTCGGCGCT
>JACQGS010000286.1 GCA_016199405.1 Chloroflexota bacterium
AGATTCCCGTTCATTCTGGTAGAGCCGGATTTTCTTATGGAATCGTCCCAGCCAAACGCAAAAAACTCCTTGAATGACGGCAACAAAAAGAGGAAGGCACGCCGCCTTCCTCTGTCATTCATTGATGCGAACCAGTCAACCTCACGAATTTTAGTCTGCCCACTCGCAACACCGCCTCGCTCGCCGGAATTTCTTCATCGATTGTTTTCACCACGCGATCATCTAGCCGCACGCCGCCTTGCTGAATCAGCCGCCGCGCCTCGCTTTTGGATGGCGCGAGGTTCGCCGCGATGAGCAGATCGAGGATCGGCATTGGCTTGCGAATGGCAAACGTCGGCATATCGCTCGGCAGTTCGCGTTTAGAAAAGACGCGCGTAAATTCTTCTTCCGCCGCGCGCGCCGCATCCGCGCCGTGAAATTGCGCGATGATCTCCCGCGCGAGCCGCGCCTTGAGATCGCGTGGGTTGATGCTCTGCGCTTTGAGCGCGCGATCCATTTCCGCGATTTCTTCGTCCGACACATCCGTCGTCAGCGTCAAGTACTCGATGAGCACTGTGTCGTTCAGACTCATTACTCTGCCGAACATCTCCTTCGCCGGCAATTCAAAATCAATCGTGTTCCCAAACGATTTGCTCATCTTGCGCCCGTCGGTGCCGATGAGAAGCGGAACGAGGAAAACATCTTGCGGCTTTTTGCCGAGCATTCCCTGCAAGCGTCTGCCGGCGAGGATGTTGAACTTCTGATCCATCCCGCCAAATTCAACGTCCGCGTCAACCGCGACCGAATCGTACGCCTGCAAGAGCGGGTACATCAATTCCATCAGCGTCAGCGGCTTGCCTTGCTTCACGCGCTGGTCGAACGTCTCATGCTCCATCATATCCGCGAACGTAAAACGCGACGTGAGATTGAATACATCGCCGAGCGAAAACTTGCCGAACCATTCGCTCTGCCAGCGCGTTTCGGTTTTGGATTTGTCCACGATGCTGAAAAACTGATCCATATACGTCTGCGCGTTGACCTTCACCTGCTCTGGCGTCAGCATCGTGCGCGCTTCGTCGCGCCCGGATGGATCGCCGATCTGCGCGGTCCAATCGCCGACGATCAGCACGACGATATGCCCCAGCTCTTGCAACTGCCGCAACTTGCGCAAGCCGACCGCGTGCCCGATGTGCAAATCCGGCTTGGACGGATCAAAGCCCATCTTGAGGCGAAGCGGTTTGCCCGCGCGCAAACGCTCGCGCAAGGATTTTTCGCTGATGATCTCCGCGACGCCGCGTTTGAGAATGAAATCGAGTGATAGGTTGGACATGAATGCCTCTTTCCCCCTCTCCGGTTGGGAGAGGGGCAGGGGTGAGGTAAACAAAAAAGCGTGGGGATTGAATCCCACGCTTACCGCTTACAACAAATTTGGCGTGACGACTCGACCCCGCGTTCAATCGGCGGCGTAGTAATAGCCGTAATAATCATACGCGAAGATCGAAATGTGTGTCAGCATCTTGGCAAGAGTTTATGCGTAAGAGCCGATTTTGTCAACAACCTGCGCAAAGGTTTGACATTCGTTACTTGCTCGACTAAAATGCCTTCGCATCAAGGGGAACGAATGATAAAAGAAATGATTCCGGTCGAAACGACTCCGCTTGTTCTACACTTTGGGCAGACGCTCCGGTTGAGCGATGATGAATACTTTGAACTCTGCCAACTGAACAAAGACTTGCGCATCGAGCGCACGGTCGAAGGAGACATCATCATCATGCCACCCACCGGCGGAGAATCTGGGAGAATCAATTTTTCTTTGGCGGTAGCTTTCGGCGCATGGGCAGAAAGAGACGGCACCGGCGTTGGATTTGATTCCTCAACCGAATTCGCGTTGCCGAACGGCGCCAAGCGTTCGCCGGATGTCGCGTGGGTCAAACGTTCGCGTTGGAACGCGTTGACCGCTGAAGAGCGCGAAAAATTTCCGCCGCTCTGTCCGGATTTCGTCGTGGAGATTCGCTCCAGAACGGATTCGCTGAAAACACTTCAGGCGAAGATGGAAGAATACATCGCCAATGGCGCGGCGCTCGGTTGGCTGATCGACCCGCTGGAAAAGCGCGTGCATGTTTATCGTCCGCACGAATTGGCGCAGGTTCTCGAAAACCCTGCGGCAATTTCCGGCGAGTCAATTCTACGCGGCTTTACGCTCGACTTGCAACGGCTGTGGAATTAGAGTCAACCGTAATGTCCCTCACCTCCTCCCAAATCCGCTCACTCTTTCTCGAATATTTCCAAAAGCATCAGCACGCGATCATCACTAGCTCGCCGCTGATTCCGGCGGGCGATAATACGTTGCTCTTCACCAATGCCGGCATGGTGCAATTCAAAGACGTGTTTACCGGCAAGGAGCAACGCGCGTACAAACGCGCGACGACTTCGCAGAAAATCATGCGCGTCTCCGGCAAGCACAACGATCTGGAAAATGTCGGTCCGTCGCCGCGCCATCATACGTTCTTTGAGATGCTCGGCAATTTTTCCTTCGGCGACTATTTCAAAAAAGACGCGATTGAATTCGCGTACGATTTGCTCGTCAACGTCTACCAACTTGAGCCCGCGCGGATGTGGGCGACCGTTTTTGCCGGCGATGAACAAGTCCCTGCCGATGATGACGCGGCAGCGTTGTGGGAGCAAGTCGGCATTCCGCGCGAGCGCATTCTGAAATTCGGGCGCAAAGATAATTTCTGGCAAATGGGCGATGTAGGACCCTGCGGACCGTGTTCCGAGATTCATTACTATCGCGGTCCCAACCCGACTGATCCAAAATTCAATCGCAGTGAGTACGTCAACGGCGACGGCGAAGAGACGATTGAAATCTGGAATCTCGTTTTCATGCAGTTCAATCGCTCGCAATTGCCGGACGGCACGTACAAACTCGAGCCGCTACCTGCGCCGTCGGTGGATACGGGCGCGGGGCTGGAGCGCGTTGCGGCGGTTTTGCAAAACAAGAACTCGAACTACGAAACCGATTTGTTTGTGCCGATCCTCGAGCGAACGCGCGAATTGTTGAGGCACGACGATGCGACGATGCAAAAAAATATCACGCATTATCGCGTCATTGCGGATCATGCGCGCGCGATCGCATTCCTGACTGCCGATGGCATTCTGCCCGGCAACGAAGGGCGCAACTACGTGCTCCGCTTGATTCTGCGGCGCGCCGCGCGGCACGGGCAATTGCTCGGATTCGACGGACCGTTCCTCACCAAGATTCTGCCGACCGTGATCGAATTGATGGGCGAGGATTATCCGGAATTATATAAACAACGCGAGGCAATTCTCAAGACGACGCAAGCCGAAGAAGAACGCTTTCAAGCGACGCTGCGCGCCGGCTCGGCGATGCTGGACGAGCTGATCGCGGATTTGCAAAAGCAAAAGCAAAATGTTATTCCCGGCAACGCCGCGTTCAAACTGCACGACACGTATGGCTTCGCGCTCGAAATGACGCGCGATGGCGCGCGCGAAGCCGGCATGACGGTGGACGAAGCCGGCTTTCGCCGCGCAATGGATGCGCAAGCGGAACGCTCGCGCGCGGCGTCGGCGATTGGCGTCGTGGACGAAAAAGCCGAGCAAATTTATCGCGAAGCCAAAGACCAACTCATCGCGGCGAAACGCTTGCCCGCGGCCGGCGTCAAGTATGATCCGTATTCGAACACGCGCGTCGAAGCCTCCGTCACCGGCATTATGCGCGGCGGTGCGCTCGTGGAGTGGGCGAAGCCGGACGATGACGTTGAAATTATTTTGCCGGCGACGTGTTTCTATGTCGAGTCCGGCGGGCAAGTGAGCGATACCGGGCGCATCGTGGAAAAAAACGGCGCGTGGGAAATTGAAGTACTGGATACGCGCGCGCGCGTGCCGGGATTGATCGCGCATATTGGCAAGGTGCTGCGCGGCACGCCGCGTGTCGGCGATATCGCGACGGCGCAGGTGGACGCGGCGCGGCGTTGGGACATTATGCGGAATCACACCGCGACGCATCTCTTGCATTATGCCTTGCGCGATGTTCTGGGCAAACACGTTCAGCAAGCCGGCTCGCTCGTCGCGCCCGAGCGTTTGCGTTTTGATTTCTCGCATACCGCGCCGCTGACACCGGCAGAAATCGCGCGCATCGAGCAAATTGTCAACGACGCAATTTTCGCGAATAATCCGGTCGCACCGACCGAAATGGCGTACAAAGACGCGCTCGGGACCGGCGCGATGGCGCTCTTTACCGAAAAGTACGGCGAGCGCGTGCGCGTGGTGCAAATCGGCGCGCCGGAAGAAATTTTTTCGCGCGAACTTTGCGGCGGCACGCATTGCGGCAACACCGTGCAGATCGGCGGGATGCATATTGTTTCGGAAACGTCCATCGGCGCGGGCATTCGGCGCATCGAAGCCGTGACCGGTGCGGGCTTGACGCGGCTCGCGCGCGAGGGAATGAATCGTTTGGAACGCGTCGCGGCGTCGCTCAAGACGATGCCGGAACAAGTGGACAGCCGCGTCGACGCGCTGTTGAGCGAAATGGACGCGCAGAAAAAAGAAATCGAAAAGCTGCGGCGCGAGATGGCGATGCAAAATATCGCGACGCTGCTTCAGCGTGTCGAGCGCGTGGACGGCGTGAACGTGCTCGCGGCGCAAGTGGACGCCGCGAATGTGGATATGCTGCGCGAGATGACGGATTGGCTGCGCGAGAAAATGGGATCGGGCATTGTCGTGCTCGGCGCGG
>JACQGS010000273.1 GCA_016199405.1 Chloroflexota bacterium
GAGTGTGTGAGTGTGTGAGTGTGTACGTGACTCACACACCCTCAAACTCTGACACCCTCACACGACTTGGAGTTCACATTGCCCATCTTTAAATTTCTCCACATCCTCTCCATGTTCTTCGCGGTCGGTATCGCGGTCGGATCGGATTTGCTGTTGTACCGCATCGCGCAGACGCGCGAGGTGAGTGCGATCCGCGCTGCGTTCGATGCCGCGTGGAAATACACGACGACGTCGCAATTGCTGTTTGTCGTCGGAATGATTTTTGGATTGCTGAATGCGTTTTTTAGCGGTTTCAATTTTTTCGCGCCGTGGCTGTTGATCGCGTACGTGTTGCTGGGGGTCATTCTCATTTTGCGCGGCTCGGTGACGACGACGTGGCAGCAGCGCGTCTGGCAAGCCGCGAAAAATAATTCGCCCGATCTCGAAACGCTGCTCGATGACACCACGCCGCGCACGGCGATCTGGGCGTACATTGTGTTGAGCGTGATTATTGTTTACGTGATGACGCTCAAGCCGGGCGGGATTCAATGAGTGTGTGAGTATGAAGGTATGTGGGTAAAACTCACACACTCACATACGCTCACACTACGTACTCGCTAGAAAATTTCAATGGACAGATCAAAACTCATCCGGGAATTTGAAAGCATTCTCGGTCCCGAATCCGTCTTGCACCTCGACCAAGACCTCGCGCTGTACGAGTACGACGGCGCGCTGGATCGCGGCAGACCGGACGTTGTCGTTCTGCCGGCGACGACCGAGCAGGTTGTCGCGATTGTGCGCGTCGCGGCGCGCGAGAAAATTCCGTTCCACGCGCGCGGCGCGGGCACCGGACTTTCCGGCGGCGCGATTGCGGATCAGGGCGGCATTATGCTCGCGATGGCGCGCATGAAAAAAATTTCGATCGAGGCGGACAATCTGCGCGCGACCGTCCAGCCCGGCGTCGTCAACTATGATATTTCGATCGCCGCCGCGCCGCACGGATTGTATTTCGTGCCCGATCCGTCATCGCAAAAGGCGTGCACGATTGGCGGCAACGTCGCGGAAAATTCCGGCGGACCGCATTGCCTCGCGTACGGCGTGACGACGAATCACGTTTTGGGATTGGAAATCGTTTTGCCGGACGGCGAAATTATTTGGACGGGCAGCGCCGCGCTTGATGCGCCCGGTTACGATCTGACCGGGCTGATCGTCGGGTCCGAAGGCACGCTCGGCATCGTGACGCAAGTAATCGTCAAACTCACGCCGCTTTCCGAAGCCGTGAAAACTTTGCTCGCGGTTTTTCCGAGCATCGAACGCGCGTCGAACGCGGTGTCGGCGGTGATTGCGGCGGGAAATATTCCGGCGGCGATGGAGATGATGGACCACACCGCGATCAGCGCGGTCGAAGCGGCGAAACATGCCGGCTATCCGACCGATGCCGGCGCGGTGCTGCTCATTGATGTCGAGGGCGTGCGCGAGGGGTTGGACGGCGCGGTCGCGGAAATTTCCGCGATCTGCCGCGCCGAGGGCGCGTACGAAATTCGCATTCCGCAGAGCGCGGTCGAGCGCGAAAAATTATGGTCGGGGCGGAAAGGCGCGTTCGGCGCGATGGGGCGGCTCGCGCCGAGTTATTACGTGCAGGACGGTGTCGTGCCGCGCAGTCAATTGCCTGAAATTTTGCGGCGCGTCGGAGCCATCGCGGCGAAATACGATCTGCGCATTGCGAATGTTTTCCACGCCGGCGACGGCAATTTGCATCCGCTGATTTTGTTCGACGATCGCGATGAGGAAATGACGCGGCGGACGATCGAAGCCGGCAACGAAATTTTGCGCGCGTGCGTCGCGCTTGGTGGCTCGATCACCGGCGAGCATGGCGTCGGGATCGAAAAGCGCGATTTGATCGGCTTGCAATTCAGCGCGGCGGATTTGGACGCGATGGCGCGCGTAAAGCGGGTTTTCAACCCGCGCAACCTCTTGAATCCCTGCAAAATATTTCCGGCGACGAAAATGTGCATCGAAGTTTCGACGCGGCGAAGAGCGGCGATGAAGAAGCCGGTGGGAGAGGGAGGGCGCGAGTTGAGCGGGATGATTCCGTGAGGAGAGAGATTGAGAGAGGGAGAGATGGAGAGGTTGGAGGTTGGAGATTGGAGATGGGAGGTTGGAGATTGGAGAGATAATTTATGCTCACTGTTCTCGTTTCGATTAAAATCAAATCGGAACACGTGAAAGCATTTATCGCTGCGACCATTGAAGAAACGCGCACGAGTCTGCAAGACGCCGGCGTCGTTCAGTTCGATATTCTGCAAGAGAGCGATGACGCCGCGCATTTCACGCTGCACGAAGTCTATGCGTCGCGTGAAATTGGTTTGCAGCATTTGGAGATGGCGCATTTCAAAAAGTGGCAGAGCACAATCAAGCCGATGCTTATCGAGCCGCCGCACGCCGCGGCGTATGAGCATGTGGTTGCGAAGGAGTAGTCCTCCTGTCATTGCGAGCGAAGCGAAGCAATCCCCAAGCAGCAATAGGATGAACGAGCAGTACTATGTTTACATTGTGACCAACAAACACAATACTGTCCTCTACACCGGCGTTACAAATGATTTGTGGAGGCGCGTGTCTGAACACCGAATGAAAATATTACACGGTTTCACGAGCAGGTATAACGTCAGCAAATTGGTTTACTATGAGACCTTTGAAGACATTGAAGCAGCCATCGCCCGCGAAAAGCAAATCAAAGCCGGTTCAAGACAAAAGAAACTTGATCTGATCAATGAGATGAATCCTGATTGGAACGATTTGTTTCAAGAGTGGTAACCGTTCAGCCCTATGTCATTGCGAGCGGTCTTTGCGAAGCAATCTCCAAATTCCAAGAGCAAAGCCTGCCGCCCCAAAGTGTGGCTTGGGGATTGCTTCGGCAGATCCTTCGCTACGCTCAGGACGCCTCGCAATGACAGTGCAGCACGCGTTTCTGCCCGCGTGCATGCCCGCGAGGGCATGGGCTTCTCGCAATGACATGGGTGAAGCTATGCCAACTCCATCTGTCTTTATCAGTTACGCTCACAAAGACGAAATTTGGAAAGACCGCTTGCGTCCGCATCTGCGGATGCTTGAGCAAGCCGGTCGTCTCACGATTTGGGATGACCGCCAAATTGACGCGGGCGCGACGTGGTACGACGAAATCAAACAAACGATGGAGCACGCGGCAGTCGCGGTCTGTTTGATTTCGGCGGACTATCTCGCTTCCGATTTTTGCGTCAAGGAAGAAATTCCGTACTTGATCCAACGCCGCGCGCAAGATGGAATGTTGCTTCTCCCTGTTTTGATTCGCCCCTGCCTCTGGGATGCGATTGATTGGCTCAAAGCGATTCAAATGTTGCCGCGCGATGGCAAATCGGTTGCGGTAGATTTCAAAGAAGATTGGGATACGCCCTATACGCTCGTCGCTGAATCTGTTCTTGATTTTCTGGAAAAACCCGCGCGCAGAGTAATTGCGCCGCCAACCCCGCGCTGGTCGCTGCCAGAGAAAATTGATATTTCCCGATTGCCCGTCACTGGCGCAGAACTTTTCGGTCGGCAGAAGGAATTGGAATGGCTCGATGAGGCGTGGCAATTACCAATTACCAATAA
>JACQGS010000277.1 GCA_016199405.1 Chloroflexota bacterium
ATCCAGACGGTCCACCGCCGATGATGGTAATTTTCATAAATCGAATTCCGAGTCATTCCAAGAAGGCAACCCGCTACATCGAGGAGATTCCTTCAGGTGCAACTGGCAAATTTGAAAAGGGTGTGTTTCAAATGAGTTGAAACCACCTGAAAAGGCGCGCCATGCGGAGTGCTGAGTGTGCCTCTTTCAACTGAAATGAAACACACCCGATTCATTTTTCCAATGTGGCTGCCCTTCCACCCAATCTATTTTTCAGAGAGAACACGCAAGAAAAAATTTTCGCGCCCTTTCGCGCCTTTCGTGGCTCTCGCGTCTTTCACGTTTTTCGCGTCTTTCGTACCTTTCGCATCTTTCGCGGGTCAAGGATAAATTTTCTCCAGCATCCGCGGAAACGCGATCGTCTCGCGCACATGATCCAGTTTGCAAATCCACGCGACCGTCCGCTCGACGCCCAAGCCAAAGCCGCAATGCGGCACCGATCCGTACTTGCGCAGATCGAGATACCATTCGTACGCCGCGCGCGGCAGTTTGTGTTTCTCAATTTGGCTCGCAAGATATTCCAAGTCCGCCGAGCGTTGCCCGCCGCCGATGATTTCGCCGTAGCCCTCCGCCGCGAGCAGATCCGCGCTCAAACAAACTTTGGGATTCGACGCGTCGCGTTCCATATAGAACGCTTTCATATCGGTCGGATAGCGATGCACAAAGACCGGCTGGTCGAACGATTCGCTGATCACCGTTTCGTGCGGCGCGCCGAAATCGTCGCCCCAAACAAAATCCGGAAAACCTTTTTGCTTGAGCAAATCCACCGCGTCGCTGTACGAAATGCGCGGGAAGGGCGGCTTGATATTTGCAAGTTTCGTCACATCGCGCTCAATCACTTTCATTTCGGCAGCGCGGTCTTGCAAAACGCTTTGCACAATGTACGAAACGAATTGCTCGGCGACATCCATATAATCGTCGAGCGTGCCGAATGCCCATTCCGGTTCCACCATCCAAAATTCGGTGAGATGCCGGCGCGTTTTAGATTTCTCGGCGCGGAACGTGGGACCAAAACAATACACTTTGCCGAGCGCCATAATATTCGCTTCGTTGTACAGTTGTCCGCTTTGCGCGAGGTACGCCGGCGCGCCAAAATAATCGGTTTCAAACAATGTTGTCGTGCCCTCGACCGCCGCGGGTGTGAGAATCGGCGTGTCCACGAGCGTATAGCCGTTGTTGTCGAGCCAATCGCGGATGGCTTTGATGATGCGCGCGCACGCGCGCAGAATCGCGTGCTGCCGTGGCGAGCGCAGCCACAAATGCCGATGCTCCATCAAAAACTCAACGCCATGCTCTTTGGGCGTAATCGGATAATCGAGCGCGATCTGGACGACTTCCACACTTTTGACCGCCAACTCGAATCCGCCCGGCGCGCGCGCTTCGGCGCGTAGAATGCCGGTGATGCGGACGGAAGATTCTTGCGTCAATGTTCGCGTGGCGTCAAAAGTTTCCGGCGGGACGTCCTTTTGAAACACGACGGCTTGAATAACGCCGCTGCCGTCGCGCAATCGTAGAAATTGCAGTTTGCCTTTGTCGGTGCGGTCGGCGATCCAACCTTGCAGCGTCACTTCCGTGCCGGTATGCGCGGCAATATCTTGAATCAAAATGTGAGGAGCCATAAGACCTCGTAGACTGGAAATTGGAAGTTGGATGTTAGAAGTTAGAATCGTTTTGATTCGGTCATTCGTACTTTCAACGTACTCAATTGGTTCAGCAATAAAGTCTGCATTCGTTTGCCCAAACTCGACCAGAATTCGCGGCGATAAATTTCTCCCGCCGATTTGAGCGCGGCATATTCCAGCGCGCTGAGCGAGTGCGCCGCAAATCGTTCGCGCACATACAGCATCGCAACGTCTTGCACCGCCGCGCGTGCCGGCGGCATCGCCGCCGCGATCTTGTCGGCAATCTCGAACGGCGTCGCCGAATTTTGTTCGCGCACGCCGAGCCAGCGCGCGCGCGCAAGCATTTCTTCGTAGACATGCGCGCCGGGCGGCAAGAGCGCCATCCGTTTGTTCTGGCGCCACTGCGCGAACGCCAGCCATCCGGCGCCGAGAATTCCGACGATCAACGCGCCGGTCGTAATCAAGCCCGATGGGTCAATTAATAACCCGAACAAGAACGGATTGGACCGACTGCGACTTTGCGTGAACTCATCATCGAAAATATCAGCATTCGATTGACGCAACAGGCGTTCGCGATCTGCCGCGCTAGCGAGCGCGTCGTCGCTGGGGGTGGACTCATCGCGATGCGGTCGTTCGATTAGCGGCTGACTCGCCGTCGGCTCGAATTCAATCCAACCATAGCCGGGAAAATAAAGTTCGGGCCACGCGTGCGCGTTCGATTCGACGACGTGATAAACGCCGTCGCGATAATCGCCGCGCGCAAAGCCGGACGCGACGCGCGCCGGAATGCCGACCGCCCGCGCCAGCACCGCCATCGCCGACGCGAAATAATTGCAATACCCTTCGGCGCGCTCAAAGAGCAAATAATCGACCGCATCGCGTCCTGCCGGCGGCGCGGACACGGATTCATTGTAGGTGATCTGCGTGCGTAAGTACGTTTCAATCGCGACGGCTTGCTCGTACGGATTGAGCGCTTTATCGGTGATGGCGCGCGCCAACGCGCGTACGCGATCGGGTAAACCGTCCGGCAATTGCAAATAGTTGCCGATCTCGACCGGATACTCTTGCCCGGCAACGCGCAAGGAATTATCGTCGGCAATCGTAATCGCCGAGACGACGATGTACTGATCGCCGGCGCGCAACGGGCGCCGCGCGCGCATCAGCGCGATGTCCGGCGCGGCGGGCACGTTCGCCGGCGGCTGGATGCGCCAGATTTCCACGGGCACATTCACGCGCAGCGGCTGCGCGGCGGCATAGAGAGTGGATAACTCGGGGACAAAAATACGAATCGTTTGCGTGATCTCGCGGCGGAAAACATCGTTCAGGGGATTCAAGCGCGTGTCGTTCGCATTGTAACTCGCGGCATCTCCGTACGTCGAAATCCATCCGCCGCCGGTATATTTATCGTAGACGGTGCTGCGCCAATAGCGCCCGCCATCCGCTTGCACATCCATGATCGGACTCGCGCCCAACTTGATGGGACCGCCCATGATCAATGTCGACGCGACCGCTGTGCCCGGTTCCGGCCGCCCCACCGCGCGCAAACCAAAGGTATGCCGCCACTGCTCTTCAAAATCTTGCCAGCCGGCTTGCCATGGATCAAGCACCGAAAGCCAAGAGGGACCGGGCGCGCGCGCCGGCAAAACAAATGTCAGCAACAACAACATAAATGCAAAAATCGCGCCATAAAGAAAAAAATCAAAACCGATGTCGGCGGAGAAGCCGACCGCCCGCGTTTTCCAGAAATGTTCCAGCCGCGCCAAGTTCACGCGAATCAACAAGAGCAGTGTGCACAGGAGGAATAGCCCAAAATAGACGCCGTTCTGCGGTAGCGAGTAAAACAAATTGATTACGATTGCCGCCCCCGGCAAAAAAATCGCGCCCCAGACTTGCTGGCGCCGATACAAAAACCACGCGGCGGCATAACCGATCGCGCTATTGAGGATCAGCATGATCGTCAAGAAATTCGGGTCAATGGAATCGGTGCATAGTTCGTTCGGCAAAATGACATCGGTGACCAAGAAACCTTGTTTGCACAAAAAGATATAAACGGAATACTCGCCGGCGATTTTGAGCGTCAGCCACGTGCGCCAGATTTGATAGAGCAGTTGAAATTTTTCTTCCGCCAACCAGGAAGCGGGCAAAACGAGCGTGGAGAGCAAAGTGGCACTGACGACCGCAAGAACGCCGATCAACAAATGCGCAATCCAGCCGGGAACGCGCACCGATGCCAAGAGACTCCCCACCGCGAGCGCGCCTAAACTTGCCCACACCAAAAGATACAAGCCGCCCGTCCACCCGGCGGCGGCGATCGATCCGCTCATGCTGATCAGAATGAGCGCGAGCAAGAGCGCGGCGATGAAACCGTCGCGTCGAAAGGGAGTTTCGCGGGCAAGGGCTTGCATCAATACACCAAGCGGCTGGCGCGGTCGCGGAGGACGCGCGCAATGTCGGTGAACATCAGACTGGCGGCATGATCCGGAAATTTGTTGAAGAACGGCACGCCGGAATTGATTGCCATCGTAAAATACTCTTGCTCGAACGGCACGGTCGTTGCGAGGGGCAAGCCCAATTCTTTTTCGCTCTCTTCTTTGGAGATCCACACACGCCCCACCGTGCGATTGTTGATGAGCATCAACCGATCGGTGGGAATGCCGACGGATTCAAGGTAATCGAGCGTGAGCCGCGTCATGCGCACGGTGTTCAATTCCGGCGTCAGGATGATGACGATCGAATCGCTGAATTCCAACACCGGAATTGAAATGCGCGAGAGCGCGCGCCCAAAATCGACAAAGACGTAATCAAAAATCTGTTGCAGGAATTCAAACAGCGGAACGATTTGGCTGACTTCGAGATTGGCGGCTTCGTGCGGGTCGTTCGCGCCGATGAGGACGCGCAAACCCAAGCGCGGGGCAGAAAAAATGATTCTTTCGATCTGGGCGCGCTCCAGATGTCCCTTCGCGATTTGGGTCAATTTGGAAATCGATTCTTGCGGCGCAAAGCCGATCGATTGGGCGATCGAGCCAAATGGAAATACCATATCGACCAATCCGATTTCCGCTTGGGGTTCAAGTTTCGCGAGCGCGCTCGCGGCGTTGATGCAAACCGATGTCGTGCCGGTGCCGCCCTTGGGACTGATGAAAGAAAAAATTTTGCCGCGACGCAACGCGGTGGAAGGCGGCGGGGCGGGCGCGACGGGGGGCGGCGCAACTTTTCTCGGTTTGGCAATCAGCGCGCGCACTTTGGCGATGAGTTCAACCTCGGCGCCGGCTTGTTTTGCGATGTAATCATCCGCGCCGGCGCTCAGTCCGGCAATCCGCGCGTCTGAACCGGCGCGCCCGCTCAGGATGATGATCGGAATATCCCTTGTCGCGCGCAACGCCGGAATCAACGTGATGCCGTCTTGATCGGGCAGATCGCGTTCGAGAATAATGAGATCGGGCGGGGTGCGCGCCAGCGCATCGAGCGCGGTTTTGCCGAGCGTGACGGAATCGACGAGATAGCCCTCACGCTGCAACAACGCTTTGAGCCAGGTAATCGTCGAGGCATCCGGATCTACAACGAGAATTCGCGACATCAGATTGCTCGAATTATAGCATGGCAGAAACGCCAGAGCAACTGGAAAAAAAAGACCTGACAGGTTTAGCAAACTTGTCAGGTCTGAATCCGGCGTGAGAATTATTTTCCCGGCGCGAGTCCGAACGTGAGACTCGTCATTTTCCACTTGCCGTCAATCTTGCGGAACGTCCAGCGATCATTGTCTTTCAAATTGGTGATGCCGATCTTGGTGTCGGAGAGCGCGGTCGCGCTATCGCCAGTCAGCGTGATGCGCGTGTTCGGATGTTCGGCGAACGCGGGGTTGGACGGAAAAACGATGTTGACGTAGCGATCGCGCATCGCCGCCCAGCCCTTCCACGTTTTGTCGTCGCTCGGATTGTCCGGCGTTCGATTGGCATCGGTGACGACGCCATCGCTTGCCCACAAATCTTTGAGCCGATCAATATCTTGTTGCACGACCGCTTCGCCTTCCGCGTTGATCAACTGTTGCAATGCCTCTTGATCGTTCGCCGCGACCGGCGTGGGCGTGCGTTCGCGTTGCACCGGCGGTCCGCCCGGCGGCGGCGGCGGCGCGCCGCTCGAACAACCGGCAATTACAAAAATCATCGCGAGCATTGCGATGAAACTTACCTTGCGCATCAAGTTCCTCCTGAAGTCTTTGAAAAATTAGCGAGTGTTATGATAGCATGAAATAAGTAAAAGTCAAAGAAAACAACAGACATAACCATGGCTTGTGCAAAGGCAGTCTGAGCGACACAAAATCAATTGCAACGCTTCGTTCCAATTTGCGGCGTAGGCGCGCCGTGGAATATTTGACTATTGAAATCCAACTGAAAGGGGGCTATAATGCGCTACGGACTTGGTTTCCGGTTGCATCAAATCACTCGGCTAAGGAGCGTGGCTGGTGCACAAACTGAGAAAATTCCTGACTTTGGCGCTGGTTGCAGTTACGGTTCTATCCCTTGGCATTGCTTGGCTCGTGATCGCCGCAATTGTTTTTGTTCCTCTCTTTGTTCTCGGGTTCGCAGCCAAAGATTGGGGCATCGCTGCAGCAGCTATTCCGGCACTACTGACGCTGCTCTTTGTCCCGGACATGCGATGGCGGGGTCCGTTGGGACCGAATGCCTTCCTCGTCTTGCCGCTCCTCGCCCTTACTTTTCTGGCATATTATTTCGGTTACTCTAATGGCTCCTCGGCGTTGCTGGTTGCCTGGGAAATCGTCTCCGCCGCGGGCTTTGCACTCGCCATCTTTGTTCTCCCGATCCCACTCCGCGCCTCCGCGCTTGAGGAGTTGCATGAATTTGAGCAGCGCCGCTACGTCAAGCAACTGAAAAAGACGCGGACCTCTGCCGCACTCGACGAATTGATCGCGTGCCTCAAAGACGAAAACAGTCTAGTTGTCGCTGATTCGATCGCGGCGCTTGGAGAAATCGGCGACCCGCGCGTCAAAGATGCCCTCACCGCCTCAGTGAATCACTCAGAGGAGTTTGTTCGGCACGCGGCGGTCTATGCGCTTGCCAAAATTGCTGACGCTGGAGATTTCCAACGCTTTGTCCGTTTGCTCGAACACCGTGACGGCTGGGTCCGTGCCGTCGCGGCGGAAACTCTGGGAAAGCTGGGGGATGCGCGCGCAATAGAACTGCTCGTTCCGCTTCTCGACGATAAGGATCGTTATGTCAGTCAGAAAGCCGCGGAGGCTCTGTCCAAAATAGCCGATGTCCGCGCATTCGAGCCATTGGTCACAGCTCTCGAACACAAGGACCGTCAAGTCCGGTGGCTGGCTGCAACTGGTTTGGGGAACCTCGGCGACAAGCGCGCCGCGACGCCACTCCGCCATTCCCTTGAAGACGCAAATGTCACCGTCCGCGCCCGTGCCGCTGTCGCGCTCGGAAAAGTCCGCGATTCCGAATCGACGCAATCGCTCATCCGTCTGCTTGATGATCGGGAGGGGAATGTGCGCGCCTCGGCGGTGGAAGCCTTGGGGAAAAACGCTGACATATCTGCCGTCGAGCCGCTGCTGTCAATGCTCAAACTCGACCCCTATCTTTTGACCCATGTTTTGCAGGCACTAAACGCGCTGGGTCCCAATGTGCCGGTCGCGCAATTGTGCACATTTCTCAAACATGATAACCCTTTGGTCCGGCGTTGGGCAGCCGAGACTCTGGGAACAATCGGAGACAAGCGCGCCATCGACGCCCTGACAACCGCGCTTTCAGACCCAGATCAATACGTCGCAGAGGGGGTTGCCCGATCCCTCAAGAAAATTGGGGATGACAAAGCTAATCCGGCTTTGGGTCGCACAGCGGCATAAAGAACACAGTTCAAGACAGCGCGCGGTCTCTGTTCCGGTTCAAACTGAAACATTTTGAGCACTAGAGGACATGAACAGCTCTGCCGCTGGCAACTCTTTCGCGTGGTAGCCCGGAACCCGCTATTTCTTTTGTTGAATCTGGAATCTATACAGCGCGAGCCGATGGCGTGACGACACCTAAACCGTAACGCTCGCCGTGCGGTGCAAGTGAGCGAATTAAGATGGAGTCAGGGAGAGTTCGGTCAAGTGACATTGGACAAGCCCTGCAGACAAAATGAATATCTCAAGTAGCCTCTGTTGGCTGGAATCTGTAATCTGTGTTCTTCATCTTGTCTTCCAACACCTTGACCAACTCGCCGCATACTTCATATCTGCCGAACGACGGCATCAAGTACGCGCCGGCGACGAAATCTTTTGCCTCGATGAGCAACTCTTGCGCGAGTTTAATCCCCTCTTCGACGCCGCGTTCGCCGGCGTCTTTCATCCGGCGGCGCGCGTCGTCGGTCAGCGTAATGCCCGGCACTTCGTTGTGTAAAAATTCCGCGTGCTTGTGGCTCATCAACGGCAGAACGCCGAGCACGATCGGCTTTTCGACTGCGCCGTACTGATCGCCGTACTTTTGCAAAAATTCTTTGAGAATCGCCGCGTCATAGATCGGCTGCGTCATCACATAATCCGCGCCGGCTTCCAACTTGCGGTGAAAGCGATCAATCTCCTTCGGATCGGCGTTCGCCCACATCATATCGAGCGCGCACGCGACGTAGAAATCCGCGTTCATGCCGATGCTCGTCCCCGCCCAATCGTGCCCCTCATTCAGTCGTTTCAAGATTTTGATCAGACCGATCGAATCAATGTCGTACACCGCCGTCGCGTTCGGGTAATCGCCGAGGCGCGGCGGATCGCCGGTGAGCGCGATGACGTTGCGAATGCCGAGCGAATGCGCGCCGATCAAATCGCTTTGCAATGCCATCAGATTGCGGTCGCGCGTCGTGAAATGGATGATCGTCTCGACGCCGACGCGCTGTTGCAACATCACCGCCAGCGCGATGCACGACATCCGAATCTTCGCGAGCGGCGAATCGCCGATGTTGATGCTGTCCACGCCGAGTTCTTTGAGCATCGCCGCGCCTTGAATCATTTTTGCCGGATTCAAGCCGCGCGGCGGATCGAGTTCCACGCTGGTGATCCATTTGCCGGCGCGCAGTTTTTCGCGCAAGTTGCGCGCGACGCTCGTCAATCCCGCCGGCGCGGCTTCGTGCAATGCCGGCGCAGGTTTTTCGACGACGACGACATGCGTTTCCGGATGGGGATGATGCGCGCGCAACGCCTCGCGCATCGCGGCAATGTGCGCCGGCGTCGTGCCGCAACAGCCGCCGACAATTGTCGCGCCGAGCTCGTCAATGAAACGCGGCGCGTAGTCCGCGAAATATTGCGGTGAGGAAACGTAAATGAATCGCTCGCCGACGCGCGTCGGAAAGCCGGCGTTGGGCATGACGGAGATGTGGAGATTGGAGATTGGAGATTGGAGGTTGCGGAGTGCCGCGACGAGCCGCTTCACCGCGCTAAACGTGCCGGCGGGACCGACGGAGCAATTCGCGCCGATGACATTCAGCTCAAGCGACGCGAGTTCAGCCGCAATATTTTCCGGGGTATTGCCCGTCAGCGTCGTTTCGTCTTCGGTAAAAGACATTTGCGCGAAGAGGGGCAGGTCGTGCGTGACCGCGCGCGCGGCAGAAATTGCGGCTTGCAACTCTTTCAAATCCGAAAAGGTTTCGAGAATAATCGCGTCCGCGCCGCCTTCGAGCAACGCTTCGATCTGTTCTTGAAACGCCGCGCGCGCCTCGTCGTACGTGATCGTGCCGAACGACGGCAGGAGTTGCCCGATCGGTCCGACCGAGCCGAGCACGAACGCGTTGACGCCGGCGATTTCGCGCGCCTCGCGCGCAATTTTCACGCCGCGCAGATTGATTTCGCGGACTTGCGACTCCAACCCGTGATGCGCGAGCTTGAAATGATTCGCGCCGAACGTGTTCGTCTCGATCATCTCCGCGCCGGCGCGCAAGTACTCGCGGTGAATTTCTTGCACGAGCGCGGGATTCGTTACATTCAATTCATCGAAGCAACGCTCGAACGAAATGCCGCGCGCGTACAGCATCGTGCCCATCGCGCCGTCGCAGAGGATCGGACCGCGTTGCAGGCGGTCGAGAAGTGGATGAGTGATCGGCATTGTTATTGAAAAGTTCCTTTGGCGATGTGATCCATCGTAAATTTCGTTTGGCGTTTCGCGATCGTTTCGTTCAAAAACCAAATCAGCGGTTCGCGGCTTTTGCCTTCCGTGCATCCATCCACGATCAAAAAGGCGATGAACAAATCCCACTCGCGAATGCTCGCACAGAGCGCGTCGAACCGAACTGTATTGAACATCTGTCGAGCTTGAAACTGATTCCAGAGCGCAAAAGGGACATCATGCTGCTGAGCGATGGCGAGCAAATCCGGATCGTCAGTGAATGTGGCTAGAAATTCGCGGGCGAGCGAAGCGTGGCTTGAGGAATCTCGAATCCGCACGCGGCTTTTCGATTCCGGCTTGAGCGTATCGTGCGTATGAATCAGAATTCGCAATTTCCAAAATTGTTCGTCCGACACGTGCGGTTGCAGGCGCGCCAGATTCGCTTCCAATTCCGCGATGTGTGCACGCACGGTTCCTTCGAGATGCCCCGGACGGGGTTCGCCCCAATCGAGATTGTTCATGTAACGCGGATGATTTTGAATTGCGGCGAAAATTTCTTGCAAGTTCATTGCTTCATACGAAGCGACGCGAACGGAATTGTTTTTTTCCCTTGCCTGCAAACAAAGGAGCAGTGAAATGAGGGGCAGAAAAATTTTTGCCCGACACCACTGCTCCTTTGCAGGTACGCGTTCAAATGTCATTGCGAGCGGTTTTCGCGAAGCAACACTTGCACCGCACGCAAGTGCAGGTGTCTCCACGCCGCAATTGGAACTTGGATTGCTTCGCCAACTGCGGTGCTCGGAAATTTCCCTTTGGGTGGAAGGGCAGCCGCGCTGCCCGTTGCATATGAGAAAGGGAATTAGGAAGTTAATCAAGTGTTGGGAAGTTGTTCTGTTTTGTCAATCTGTTCAACTGCATTTCTTACTGATTTGTACTTATCGGACGAAATGGCCTGAAATGAAATTGTTAGGTAAGGGATGTGTAAGAACATCCTCAACTCGCTTTCGATTGAGGTTCCTCGTGGGGTTAGACTATATCGTCTTCGCCTGAAATTTTTCAGCGAGAGATAGTGAGTTAAATCTTGTGCAAGCATGCCAAGTACTAAATGGTATTTGTCAAATTCGAGGGGGACACAACGACTTAGTGGGTTAGCCACAGAACGATTTCTGGTTCCTATTTCATCTTGGCATTTTGTCCATTGCCTTAATATATCAGTGAGCATTTTTTGTTCAGTCGCCCTTATCAGCCCAGAGATCTGAGGAGATTCCTGAAGAAAGAGAATTGCTCCTTCGGATTGTCTATGTGCTTCTTGAATGTAAGTTAGAATAGCGCGAACGCAAAGCCAGATTGCAAAAATTATCAATGTGATTATGAGAAAAAACAATGTCTTGGGATCATTCAAGTCAGGAAAAGCCAAGTTCTCGCCCCACAATGCTGTTGATGATATTCCCGAAGGTATGAAAACGGAAAGCCTAACTATGACAGAAAGTAATATTAGAACACCTACCATGAAGCCTATAGGGGGATCCATCGTATTCATGACGAAGCCTGCAATCCAAAAACTGGCAAGATAGTGACCAAGAAAAAGCAGCAGGGAATTTCGTGGCTGAAGCATCAAAGAAAAAAAATTTTCGCCGAGAAAAATTATTGGCATGTATTTTCCGATCATTTCTCTTGCCTGATCCAGAGTTTTTTGCGTGGATTTGGACAGCCCTCCAATCCTAGCGGAGATAGAGTCCATAAAGGATGATCTACCTTTTTCCGTGAACCACCCTGTCTTGTACTGAATAATGAGTAGTGCGAAGCCTGCCAAAATGGCGGCAAAAACCTGTTCGACCATAGAACCTCCCTGCAGTTTTGCAAACGAAAATTATTTCGTAAGGGTTCAGCCCCGTGTCATTGCGAGCGCAACGAAGCAATCTCCCACTTGCAAGGAGGAGATTGCTTCGTCGCAAAGTACGCTCCTCGCAATGACACCTGAACGCTTATTTCTTGTCCGCGAGCCGCAACGCCAAATTCACAAACGTCCGCGTCGGCACACCGGTGCCCCATTGATTGATATAGCCGCGATCTTTGCCGCCGCCGGTGTTCGCCGTGCCGGCAATATCGAGATGCGCCCATTCCGTTCCGTCGGCGACAAAATTGCGGATGACCCACGCGCCGGTGATCGAGCCGCCGGGACGCCCGCCGGTATTTTTCATGTCCGCCCAATCGCTTTTGATTTGCTCGGCGTATTCATCGTCCATCGGCATGTGCCACATTTTTTCGCCGATCTCATTGCCGGTATCGCAAACCATTTTCGCCCACGCGTCATCATTCGCGAAAACGCCGGTGCGAACATTCCCCAGCGCGATCACCATCGCGCCGGTCAGCGTCGCCGCGTCAATGATCGGCGAAAGCTTCAATGTGCCACTCGCGTACGCGACTGCGTCGGCGAGCACGAGCCGACCTTCCGCGTCGGTGTTGATAATTTCAATTGTCTTGCCGTTCATCGCGCGCAAAATATCGCCGGGTTTGAACGCTTTGCCGCTCGGCATATTTTCGGTTGCGGCGACGACGCCGGTGACGTTGATTTTCGGTTTCAATTGCGCGATCGCGCTCATCGCCGCGATCGTCGCCGCGCCGCCGGACATATCGCCTTTCATATCTTGCATGTTCTCGCCCGGTTTCAGCGAAATGCCGCCCGAATCGAACGTGATGCCTTTGCCGACAATCCCGAATCCCGGCGCGGCATCTTTGCCCGCGCCCCAATAACGCAGCACGATCATCGCCGGCGGTTCGTCCGACCCTTGCGCGACGCCGAGGAACGAGCCCATGCCCAACTCTTTCGCTTTCGCGCGGTCAATCACGAAAAATTCCAAACCGTTTTGCTTTGCCATCTCGCCGGCGATTTCCGCGAGGCGCGTCGGCGTCATCGCATTGCCGGGCTCGTTCGCGAGATCGCGGGCGAAATTCGTCGCGTCGCCCAAAATTTTCCCGCGCGCCACGCCGCGTTCGACGTCACTTTTCTTCGCGGCATCGTTCTCCACGATGACCGCTTCTTCGACCTCGTTATTTTCTTTCTCGCCTTTGTATTTCGGAAAACGCCACAAGCCCATCACGACGCCTTCCGCGGTCGCTTGCGCGGCATCGGCCGCGTTCGCGCCGCCGGCGGCAACCACCGCGATTTTCTGCGCGCCCGCGCCGCGCAATGCTTTTGCGCCGTTCGCCGCGGCGTGCCGCGCGCGGTCGAGCGTGAATTCGTTTTCTTTGCCAAGCCCGACGACGCAGACGCGCGCCGCCGGCAATTTATCAATCGTATGCACGATCGCGGCGTTGCCGAATTTGCCTTTGACATCGCCGCTCGCGATCAATTTGCCGATCAGCCCGTTCAGCGCTTTATCCACCGCGCTGGTCGCGCCAACGGGCGACGTGACGCCTTCAAACAAATTCACGACGATGCCGTCGCCTTTCCACGCGGCAACGTCGCCGCCCTCAACTTTGAGATTCATTGTTCCTCCGGAATGTGATTGCGGGACATTGTAGCACAGCGAATCAGGGCAGTCAATGCGTCCGGGTTATCAGAAAAATCCCAAGATTAAACTGGCAGGACTTTCGCTTGTCATTTCGAACGGAGTGAGAAATCTCGGTTATCGCGGAGAGATTTCTCGCAAGAACGGCTCGAAATGACAGTTTGATCGGGCAGGAGCGAAAGTCCTGACTGGTTGACAACCCAAATCTTTCATGCTATAAGATTCTTGGGGGAGGGGGAAATTCAGCGTTCCTACGTTGATAACGGGGCGCGTCCGATTTAATTCCGTCGCTGATTGCCAGCCGGAATAAATCGGACGCGCTCCGTTATTTTTTGTTCCCCGCTCTATCGATTCCTTCTCACACAATTTAAAGTAATCCACGCCGTTATTGCAGCTGCAATGATTTTGCATTGCGGACTAATCTTTGTCTCTGTCGCGCGATGAATCCTTTTCGCTTGGAGGCAGACCGATGAAGAGAATACTCTGCATTCTTCTTTTCGTTGCTGGTTTTGCGGCTCTCGGTGCGTGCCAACCGTCCACTGCTTCGCCGCCGGTACAATCTCAACCAAAAGTGGTTGAAACACGCGCTGAGCCCACGCGCGCCCCCAGCGCGCTAACACTGGTCCCACCTCCAACTCTCCCCAACTTATCTCCGACGCCCGTCGCGCCGCGCGACATCATTGCCTACAGTCAGTGTGATGGCAAATGCGATCTGCCGGAAGCCACGCATATTTGGGTCGCGAATGCGGACGGCAGTGGCGCGCGAAAGATTGTTGATTTGGGCGCGGCGCCTTCGCTTTCGCCGGATGGATTGAAAGTTGTTTTTGAATTCTCCGACGGCATCTATGTTGCGAACCGCGACGGCGCGAACCGGACGAGAATCGTCGCCACGACCGGCGCGGCAGTGCCCGAGTGGTCGCGCGATGGGAAATGGATTGTGTTCGCGGATCGTTCGGGGTTGCGCGCCGGCGGACGCGTCGTCCAAAAAGCGGCATGGTCCAGAGTCCCGGAGGGCGCCGCTGTCTCGGGCAATATCTTTATCAAGTTGGTCGCGCCCGACGGCACCCAACTGCGCACGCTTACGGTTGGCAACCATCCGACGTGGTCGCCGGACGGTAAAGCGATCGCATTCAATACCTGTGTTGGCTCAATGTGTGGCATCTATCGTGTGAATGCAGAGGGCGGAGAGCCGACGCGCGTTACGGATGATAACGGCGCAATTCCAAATTGGTCGCCGGACGGCAAGCAGATTTCATATCAGGCGGACGTGAACGGGATCAAACAACTCTTTGTCGTCAATGCGGACGGCGCCGGCAAGAAGCAACTCACCTCCGGGAATCAACTGCACGTCAGCGCAACTTGGTCGGCGGACGGAAAATCCATTTATTATCGTTCGCCGGAGGCGGGCAGTTGGGATATTTGGGCGATCAATCCGGATGGATCGAATCCACGCAAAATCTATGGCGATTATCCGCCAGTGGACTGGGGCGATGAAAAAATTTCCGCGAGCGCGGCGACGTTGCCCGGCGATTTCTTTCCGACCCAAGCGATCATTCCAACGCGCACGCCCCCACCCACGATCTCAGGCGAATTGCCTCCTATTCCTTCCGGTTTGGGCGGCTTGGCAATCGTCAATCGCTATGTTCAGGAATTAGAAATTGAAATCGGCGGCAAGTTTTATCGCATCCAACCGCACACTAGAATCGCCGTTCATTTGCCGCCGGGTCGCCAAACGTATTCTGCCGGCGTTCCCGGTCGCGGACGCTTGTCCGGCGAGATTCAAGTTCAACTGGGTAAGTATCTCGAGGTGGTGTTTGAAGAGTGAAAGTGGGTATGGGTGTGTGGGGGTATGTGAGTGACGCACATACTCACACACTCTCTCACTCACACACCTACGAGGGAGAGGAAAATGTTTAACGTAATCTCACGCCGGGTTTTACTCGGTTTCTTCTGCGCGATTGCAATTTTGTTCTTCGGAACAAACGCGCCGGTGGCAGCGCAGGGATGCACATTCACTGATCCAGCATCAGGGCGCGTGATCACGATTCCCTGTCCGCCCCAGCCGAAACCAGAACCTCCACAACAAGGACAAGGACAGGGACAATCGGGACCGGACGTACAGCAACTGAACCCGCCTAAGGTCATAGAGGTCGGTTGCATTACCAAGCCGACGATTGATTTCTTTATTGCAACGCCAAATCCGCCTACCGGAGTGTCACTCGAATGGAAAGTGAGTAATGCCAAGAGCGTTGATTTCAGTGTCAAGAAAACAGGCGAATCATTTGGTGGCGTGGCATCCCTAACGGGCAAGCAAGACGTAAAGTTCAACGTTCAGAATGACACTGTCGTTGCGACCCTCCACGCAATCTGTTCGCCCTTTGATGAAGTGGCATCCTTGACCGTTTCCGGCTCAGAGTGGACTCAAATTCCCAAAGAACCAGATTGCACCAACAAGCCGATCATCAAGTATTTCAACGTTTCGCCTGCGTCAGTCAACTTGGGCGATTCGGTGATGTTCGATTGGTCGGTCAGCAACGCGTCATGGGTGGGCTTGACGTCCTCTAAAACAATTTCTGGCATGCCTTCTTTCCCCGGCGCATTCGATCCGTCTTCACCGCAACATTCCGGCATTGAACCGCTTCTGTATGAACCAGGGCTTGAGTCAATCACCTATCTTCTCGCTGCAACATGTGGATCCTATGATGCCGACGCGACAGCGCTTATTAAGGTCAATGCTCCATCTTCAGCGCAACCACAGAATCCTCCGGCACAGCCGGCGCAACCCCAGCAACCGCCTGCCCAAAATCCGGCGCAACAGCCGCCTCAACCACAACAACCGCCGGCGCAGCCACAATCGCAACTTCCGCTGCCGAAGGTGACAGACCCAAAGGTGTTCCTCAATGAATTCATGCCCAAACCGCAAGCCGGCGCGGAATACATCGAACTCTACAACCCGACGAATCTGCCGGTGGACATTAGCGGCTGGCAATTGAAGCACGCAGTGGGAAATTCTGCACAGGGCTATATCATTCCGGCAAATACAATGCTCGCATCGCGCGCGTTCAAGTTGTTCCCGCAGAGCGAAACCAAAATTGATTTGAGCGACAAAGTTGGCGCAGTTCAATTGCTGACGCCGGACAATCAACTTGCTGACGAAAAATCGTACGAAGGGCCGCAATTCGATCAAGCGCAGTCGCGTTCGGTAGACGGCGGCGGCGTATGGACGACCGAATGCGCGGCGACGCCGAATGCCGCAAATTGCCAAACTACTTCGGCGCAACCTCCTTCCTCGTCCGCAGCAACTTCGACATCAGAGAATATTCTTCCATTTGTGCTCGGAATCGGCGGAGCGATGGTCGCGTTGGCTCTGTTCGCCGCGCTCGTATACGGAATGACGAGAAAGAAATAAAAAAGAGGAGAAAAATGTTAAACCCAATCTCACGCCGCGTTTTACTCGGCTTCTTCTCCACGATTGCGTTTTTGTTCTTCGGAATGAGCGCGCCGGTGGCGGCGCAAGACTGCGGGCGTAATCCATTGACAGGACTGCCTATCCCTTGTCCCCAACCGCAACCGCCCCCACCCCAACAACCACCCGGGCAGCAACCGCCGGTGGAAGGACCGGCGCAACTTCCACAGCCAAAGATCGGTGAAATAACCACTCCAACGAATACGCCGGAGATCGCGCCACCGATCAAAGCTATCTTCATCAATGAAGTCGGGTGCAATCCGAAGAATATGGATCAGAACAAAGACGGCAAAGTGAATGCGGACGACAAGTTCATTGAACTTTACAACGCGAGCGAAATAGCGGTCGAACTGGGCGGGTGGAGTATGTACATTTCCCTTGAGGCGCAGATTGCATCATTGAACAAAACTCTTGAGGCGCTCAAGTCCCAAGGTCCATTTCCAGATGGCAAGGTGCCGCAGGGGCCGCCCCAAGCCGAGACATTTCAAGCGTGGCAGAAACAGCAGTACGGCATTCAGACGCAAATCAGCGAGCTGCAGGCAAAGCAAACGCAAACGGCGGTCGCATTAGCAAATCGAGCATCGGCAGACTCCGCGAATGGGAAGTTTTCATTGCCGAAAGGCACAATGATTGAGCCAATGGGTTTCCTCGTTCTCTTTCAAGGTACACACCA
This sequence comes from Chloroflexota bacterium, assembly GCA_016199405.1. Lineage (GTDB taxonomy): Bacteria > Chloroflexota > Anaerolineae > UBA4142 > UBA4142 > JACQGS01. Next base: position 17,409 of record JACQGS010000277.1, read on the forward strand.
TTTTAATTGCCCCCCCGAAGGCGGAAAGGTGCAATTGTTCTACCCAAACGGAATGGTTGCGGATGAAGTTGTGTATCCAATGCTGATGCCGGATCAATCTTACGCGCGCGCGATGGATGGCGGCATGTGGGCAATGGATTGCGCGCCTTCGCCGATGATGACGAACGCGAACAAGTGCATGCCACAGGACACGGGCTTCTTGGTGCCGGCTGTTCAAACGCCGATACAACCGGTTCTCTTGCTCGGCTTGGGAATACTTGGACTCCTCGCGGCGGCGGGCATCATTATTGTTGGTGGCAAGGGTTGGCTCAAGTTCAATCCGCAACACGACAAACCATCAGTCGAAGGCGTCCCAATAGGTTACCAGCCGCAAGCCGATGCGCCGAAGGACATCTATGGATTTAATCCGCAACCGGAGCCGCCAAAATGGTTGGCTAAGTTGAAGGAACTATTGCATCTATGAAATGATTGACGGTTGTCTCGAAAATTCCGGCTGTCATGTTGAACGAGCGAAGCGTATCAGAAATCTCAATGCCCACCGGAGATTTCTCGCAGACACATTCGCTTCGCACAGCGCATCCTTTATCCCGAGTACTACGACGGGCTCGAAAACCGGTCCTGAGCGAAACCGAAGAATGACAAACGAATGTATCGCCGCTGTGATTTTGTCGCCGCGCGCGCACTCAATTGTTTGTCCGGCGCGTAGGGCTGGCAAATTGCCGCGCTCCTTCGCGGCCGTAAACGGAGCAAGGAGAAAGAGAAAATGTTAAACTCAATTCTCCACCGTGTCATTCTCATCGTCATCTTGTCGGCACTCGTTGTGATTCAAGGCACCAGCGCGCCGGCGGCGGCGCAAGATTGCGGTCGCACTCCGCAAGGAGTGCCTATTCCATGTCCTCCGTCCCCACAACCAACACGACAACAACCACCGCCACAACAACCACCGGGGCAACCGCCATCGGGCGAAGGACAGCCGCAACTTCCGCAGCCAAAAATCGGCCAACTTTGCGCGGTCCAGCCAACGATTGATCTATTCAAAGCAAATAAATTTGACGATCCGCAAAAAGGTCCAGGGTTTATCTTCGAATGGAAGGTACGTAACGCCGAATCCGCATGGGTTTCTATGGAATCCGATGCGATCAATGGTTTCTTGATAGGGATTTTGGATTCGAATGGGAATTATGATCCGACCGAGTCGAATGGCAAAGCGATGGACTTGAATGGTAAAACAGTGCTCAAGCAAGACTATTTCGTCGGATTCAAAAGCGCAACGTTCCACGCGTCTTGTCCGCCTTACGAGACGACAGCGACCTTGAATCCTGATCCCGAATGGTTTTCAAAACCCAACAATAATACAAACCCGAACGGAGTGAATCCAAATCCACCTCCACCTCCAACACCAGGGTCATCGCAAACGTTGTATTCGGATACATCCGGTGCCGCTAACTTTGCGCTAGGAGCGCTTTGCTTTTTCGCGTTCACGCTTCTATTTATTTTTGGTGCGAGCAATATGCCCGCCGAGTGGAAAGATTTTGTAAAGCAATTCTTTCCCCAGTTTTTCAAAGATTAATCGCCCGCATCATCTCCCGCGCCGCCAATCCTTCCGCGAGCGCGGATCTAAAAATGCACGGGCGTCGCGTATCGCGATTTTGATTTCGCCGTTGCTAGCGCGGCAAAGCGTTCGGCCTGCCGCGTCGGAGCAATTTAATTGCATTGCGCTTCAGGATCTCTTTGGCATCTGCCGACGAAAAAAATTCCAAACAGGAGGATGAATAATGTTTCTGCTCAAAGTAATCATCTCAAGTTTGTTTATCGGGATGCTCGTCTCGTGGTCGGGCGGATCTATTTTCCCCGCTTTGTTTAACGTCGCCGCGCCCTTTGTCTGCAACGGCAAGTTCAGCGTGGAGACAGAAGTGTTTCGTCCCAGACCGGGCGAGACAGTCATCACGCAGACCGCGTTGTGTACTAATCCCAACACCGGCAAAAGCACCGACATCTCGCTGGAAACGATCGTCGTCGCGGGGCTGATCTATTCGGCGATCGTATTTGTTCCCGTTCTCGTTATCGCGATTCGGCGAAGGACACGCGAAGCGCAAGACGCCGCGAATCTGGAAAAGACCCTGGGTGCGCTGGGATCGTCCGTCACAATCATACCCGCGCAAGGGATGAAGAAATCCGAAGACCCCGCCGAAAAACTGAGAAAGTTGAAGGAGATGAAAGACGCGGATTTGATTACGGAGCCAGAGTATGAATCCAAGCGCGCCGAGATCATATCGAAAATGTGATGGGGGAAAATGAAATGTGGAAAAGAATTCCTCAACTTGGCGTTTTCATCGCAACAATTTCTACTTTCGTTTTGCTTCAAGTGTCCAGCCCACCGCTTGCGGCGCAAGGATGCACTGTCACTGACCCAGCATCGGGGCGCGTGCTCACGATTCCTTGTCCGCAACCGCAACCTCAGCCACCCGGACCGCAACCGGAACCTAGAGAAGGACCGATCCAACTTCCGCCGCCGCGCGTTGGCGAAATGCCGCCTACGCCCCCGCCCACGGAACCGCCGAAAGAAAGTGAACTCTGTACGAAAAAGCCGACGATTGATTACTTTGAAGGGCATCGAGTCGGTGGTGTTGTTTCCTTCAAGTGGAAAACCCACGACGCCAAATCCGTCTCGCTGAACTTTGTTGATGCCCCTGCTGGGTCACTATCGAATTTACCTCCGGAGAGTGAACAACATGGTCAACTCTCCCTGTTTACCGGCATGACAAGCGCGAAACTCACAGCAGTTTGCCCGCCTCACGAAACTGTGGCAACACTCTTACCAAACCAGGTTGCACAGGATCCAGGATGGCTGAATATGTGTCTCGGGGCGTTAATTTTTTGGGGGTTCGCCGGATGGTTACTGCGCGCAGTTCTCTAAGTTTTCCACAGACGAGGAGTTCTCTGGTATCGCGATTGTCTTTTTCGATGAAGTGATTTCTTACCGCGTTGCCGATTACACCTCGCCTTGCACCCGTACGGGAAGAAATCGCGTCGCGCATGCATAGTGCAAGGCGCGACGCGATTGACATCCGCAAAATCTTTTACGATGAGCAACCTCTAGCCGCCCGCGACCACCTACGCTGGACCGCGCGGCTGTCTAGTTACCCCATCGCGACAATTGCCGGCACGCCGGCTTTTTGAATCATCTCGGCAAACGCCGGCACATCTTTTTCATTCACTTGCTTCAACCGCGCGAGTTGTGTTTCGATGCGCGCCGAGAGTTCATCGAACACTTGCGCCGATGATTGCGTCGGCGCGGCGTCCGCCGATCCGACTGCGTCCACCAATGCCGCGAGCCGCCAATTCAATCGCGACGGCAATGCCGAGCGCGGGCTTTTGGCTTTCACCTGTACGAGTTTGTCTTCGATGTCAGCCAGCGTGTCAGTGATCGCTTTCGCGTTTTTCGCGATCTTTTCTTCATCAGCGTTCCCCTCTGCGCGTTTCACCCACCCCGCCACTTGCTCGCGCACGCTGCGTAATTGAATGATCGCGCGGTGTGTTTCCGAAAGTCGGTCGCGGATTTTCAACAGCAAATCAAATTGCGCTTGCAGGTCTTGCGGCGTCGCTTGGACGCGCGGGTCGGGGCGAATCTCGAATGCTTGCGTGAATTTCGCGTCGCCCACTTGCAATTGGACTTGATAGGAACCCGGCGCGGCGATGGGACCGTCGAGCATTTCGCCGGTCGTTTTGTCGCCCGGCAATTTCGTCGCGTCGGCGTAGCGCATATTCCAGACAAAGCGATTCAGCCCGGCGTCTTTTGACACGCGCGGATCTTTCTTTTCTTCCTCGTCCGGCTTTTTCTCTTCCGCCGGTTTCGCCGGCTCTTGGCTTGTAAACGTCTTGATGGTTTGTCCCTTGGCATCCAAGAACGTCAGCGTGATGTCGCTTGCCGGTTTTTCGATCAAAAAGTACGAAACGATCACGCCCTCGGGCGGATTGTTGCCAGCGTCGAGCATGTACTCGCGCTTTTCACCGGTCGGCTTCTCTTTGACGCGATAGGAAACGACAACGGGACCTGCCGTGCGAAAATTTACGTCGGAGATCGGTTTGTTGCCAAAGCCCTTGTAAATTTTCCAGCGCGTTGTCGGGCGCGGCGCAAAGAGATGCGCGGCGGATTTGGAAAACGCAACTGACATTTGGCGCAAGGGCGTTACGTCATCCAAAATCCAGAATGAGCGACCGTGCGTCGCGGCGATCAAATCGTTTTCTTTGATGATGAGGTCGTGGATTGGAACGACGGGAAGATTCGTTTCGAGCCGCTGCCATTTCGCACCTTCATCGAACGAAACGTAGACGCCGATTTCGGTGCCGGCGTAGAGCAAGCCGCGCTGCACTGGGTCTGCGCGAACCACGCGCGTGAAATCGTTTTCCGGAATTCCGTTCGTAATTTTTTGCCACGTCTTGCCGTAATCGCTCGTCTTGAGCAGATACGGACGCGTGTCGTCGTGCTTATAGCGCGTCGCCGCGACGTACGCGGTGGCTTGATCGTGCGGCGAGGCTTCGATGATGCTGATGAGCGCCCATTCCGGCAAGAGGTTTGCCGGCGGCGTGATGTTCGTCCAATTTTTGCCGGCATCGCGCGATAAATGTATTAGCCCATCGTCCGTGCCCGCCCACATCACGCCGCGTTCGTGCGGCGATTCGGCGAGCGCGAAAATCACGCAATAAACTTCCGCGCCGGTATTATCCAGCGTGATGCCGCCGGACGGTTGCATTTTTTCCGGATCATTGCGCGATAAATCCGGACTGACGATTTCCCAACTCGCGCCTTCATTGGTGGAACGAAAGACGCGATTGCCCGCCGCGTACAAAACATTCGCATCGTAGCGCGAAAAGAAAAGCGGGAACGTCCATTGAAAACGATATTTGAGTTCGCCTGCGCCGACGCCGAAGCCGGTCGCTTCGGGCCAGACGTTGATGTTGCGTTCTTGATCGGTGCGGCGATTGTAATGAATCAAACGCCCGTTGCCAAAGCCGCTGCCAATCGCGCCGCCGATGATAATATTCGGATCGCCCGGCTTGAGCGCGATGTAGCCGCTTTCGCCGCCGCCCGGCTCAAACCATTCGGTCGGCGTGATCGCGCCGCGCGTCGAGAGACTCGGCAGAACGATCGCGGTGTTGTCTTGTTGCGAGCCGTAAAGGCGGTACGGAATTTGATCGTCGGCGATGACGTGATACATCTGCGCGGTCGGTTGATTGTACAGCGTTGACCACGTTGAGCCGCCGTTGAACGAAACGCACGCGCCGCCATCATTGCCCTCAATCATTCGCGACGAATCGCGCGGATCAATCCACAAATCGTGATTGTCGCCGTGCGCGTTCGCAACCTCGACAAATGTTTTGCCGCCGTCGGTAGATTTCCAAATCGAATAATCGAGCGCCCAAATAACTTCCGCGTTTTGCGGATCGGCAAAAATGTGCATGTAATACCACGGACGCCCGCGCAAATCTTCTTCCGCCGATAATTTTTGCCACGTCGCGCCGCCATCGTCGGATCGAAACAGCGCGCCGTCTTCCGCTTCGATCAACGCCCACACGCGATCGGTTCGCGCCGGCGATACCGCGATGCCCATCTTGCCTTTGATGCCCTTTGGCAATCCCGGATTATTTGAAATGTCCGTCCACGTATCGCCGCCGTCGGTGGATTTGTAGAGACTGCTATCGGGTCCGCCGCTATTCAATTTATTCGGAAAGCGTTGCGTTTCCCAAAACGCCGCGTATAAAATGCGCGGATTGTTCGGATCCATCGAAAGATCAATCGCGCCGGCTTTTTCACTGCGGAACAAAACTTGCTCCCAATTCTTGCCGCCATCCTTCGATCGAAACACGCCGCGCTCTTTGTTGGGTCCGTACGCGTGCCCTAGCGCGGCGACGTAAACTAGATCCGGATTTTGCGGATGCACGCGAATTTTCGCGATGTGCCGCGTGTCGCCCAGCCCAACGTTCGTCCACGATTTGCCGGCATCGGTCGATTTGTAGACGCCATCGCCGTGCGAGACATTTCCGCGAATGCACGTTTCGCCGGCGCCAACGTAAATGACATTGGGATCCGCATCCGAAACCGCAATCGCGCCGACGGCGGCGGTTTTGAAAAATCCGTCCGAGACGCATTCCCACAACGTTCCGCCATCGGTCGTTTTCCAAACGCCGCCCGCGCACGCGCCAAAATAAAACGTCATCGCGTGGCGCGGATCGCCCGCGACCGCGACGACGCGTCCGCCGCGATGCGGACCGATGCAACGCCATTCGAGCGATTTGAACTGTTGGGCGTCCATTGCTTTTCTCCTTTGAAAATTTGCCCACGAAGGGCACGAAGTAACACAAAGAAAAAAAATTAGTGATCCTTCGTGTTCTTAGTGGGTTATTATCTTCCGCGCCACCAATCTTTGCGCGAGCGCGGATCGAGAAAACTGCCGGCGTCGCGCACTCCCACCAAAATCTGATCGCCGCCGGCTTTGCCGATCACTTGCCTTGCACGCAGTGCCGGCAATTCGCCGCGCCCTGCCGCGTTTTTTTGCTGATACAGCGCGAGCAGATTCTCTTCGACTAAAATATTTTCCAGGTGGAGTGCATAGCCGGCGACGACATTGTCTTCGCGCGTATATTTCAATGTAAGCCGCGTCGCGTCCGCGTACAGCACGAGCGCGCGATAATCGTTGCCGATGTCCGCGCCGGAATCTGGCACGCGAATGCTTTCGCCCGGCGTCGTCCCCATGCTGAGTATAGTCACATCCCAATTCGAAAGCAACCCGCCGACACGTTGATTTGTCCAGTCCCAATCGCGCGTTTGATATGCGCTTTTGAAATTGGGCACACGCGGAACCGAAAATAATCCGGACAGCTGCGGCGCGCCCGAGCCGACCTCGCCAGTGTAATCTATGAGCGCGAGCGTCGCGTTCGTTGGCGCGTAGCCGCGCAACGCGAGATTGAGATCGGGATGAAGCGCGGCGGGCGGATTCGTGGGCGCGGAGAAAACCGCGAGCGTTCCGTATGTTTCGTTAGAGGGAATAGGCGGCGAGATTTGCGTTGGAGATGCTGGGATTGGCGTTGCTGTTTTTGGAGTTGGCGTATTGGTACGCGTGGCGGTTGGCGGCAGAGATGTTGGCGCGTGGCTTGCATTTTGGCTGGAAGCCGGCGCAGTCGTTCGGGTCGGGGATGCAGTGCTCGCTTGCGCGGCGTTCCCGCGGGTGGAAGGGATGCGGGCAGGAGTCGTCGCGGACGTGTTCGAGCGTGTGGCGGTCGCCGGCTTCGCCGCGCCGCGCGCAACGTTCGGCGTTGATGACGCGCGCATAGAGGGGCGCGTTTCGGTCGGAAGCGCTATCGCGATTTTCTCTACCGGCGGAGATGCGTCGGGAGTGAAAGTCGGAATAATGGCTTGCGTGGTCGGCGCGCACGCGGCGAGGAAAAAGTGCAGAGCCAAGAAGTGATATTTGGGAAATCGCATGAGTGGTGAACATTATACACGGGATGCGCGGAAACAAAAGAGCGGCTGGCTCGCAAGAGCCAGCCGCTTCCGGCGTTTTGCCGCATCATCATTTCTGCGGATGACGACGCGGCGTTCGAGCCAACCCTGCCGCGAACATTTCCCCAAGCCCACCCTCGTCGAAATTTCATCGCGTCTAGCACCGGTTCTAACACTACGCAACAACATTACCCATGTGCCCTCTACGCCTTACCCCTTGATTGAGAGGGTTATCAGCCCGTCACCTTAATAGGGTGATTTTTGACGTTGGGATACCGGACGGGTGTCGCGGTATCTCCCTGGCTCGTTTTTACGCCCGAGCGCGGCGATGCTCTCAACGCGATTCCATTTCAACTACACCGATTCTTTTCGCGGCGCGCTATTCAACGATCTCCACCTCGAAATTCCGCGTCTGGATGCGCGTGTCAAGTTCGCGATATTCTTTCGCGAGCGCATCCACTTGCTTCTCTAGCGTGGCGACGTCAACCGTCGGACGAAATTTGATTTCGGAACGCGTGATCATATAGCCGCGCTCTTTGTTGATCTTGCCCGCGTTCGCCACTTCATGGATCGCCGCGCGCTGGAGCGCGAGCATATCGCGCTCCGCGATTGCCTCCATCAGCGTCGCGCGTTCGCCGGTGACGATCGGCGCGGTGATGTTCGTCGCGTTGATGCGGATCGTCAGCGCGCGCAATTCGCGGATTGCCGCGTCGAGTTCAGCGAGCAGCGTTTGCGGATCTTCGGACGGCGCGTCGCCTTCTTGCACGCGCGCGTTTTCGACGAGGCGTTCGCGGAGCCGCGCGATTTTTTCTTTGGCGGCTTTGCGCTCGATTAATGCTTCGGCGAGTTTCATTGTGTTTTTCTCCTTGCGGGGGTGTTACGTGCGACGCATCTGTGAGATGCGTCGCACGGGATTAGCGCGCGGCCGGTTGATTCGCGTCAGCGACGCGCGCGTGCAGCGCGGCGAACGCGGTGACATCGAGCGTGTGCGCGTCAATCTCGCGAATCGTTTCCTCGGCGGTGAAGATAATGTCTTCGAGCCAGCCGATAATGTCGGACGCGCGCAGAGAGGTTGCCTCCGCGAGCCGTCCTTCGCTCGCGAGATCGTGCAAAGCATCCAGCTTGGCGTGCACGCGCTCGAATCCGACGGCGCTGTAATCGTACAGAACGATGATTTGTTTGGACTCGTTCATTGCGTTCACCTCCTGCCTCACTCCTCAACCCAACTCTCCCCCGCTCCGCTCTGCTTCGGGGGCTATAGTTCCAACGGGAGAGGGGGAAAATAAAAAAGCGTGGAACCATGGCTGGCTTCACGCTTTTCAAAAAGCAGACGCAGGACACGCCCGTTAGCGGTGCGCGCCTCCCTTGCCGTTAGGAGGCGGAACCGTGCGGGAACGCGTTGTGCTTGCATCGCGTAAAGCCAGATTGCTATTCGATTTATTTTGCCAAGTCAGATTTCCATATTCGTTGAGCGGTATTGTCGCTGCCGCAAAAGATTTTGACGCGCCGATGGCTTGCGGAACAAAACTAGTTTGAATCGCCGTAGCGGTTGCCGGCAACAGCGTACGATCGAGCATTTCGAGAATACTCGCCCCTTTGATAAACACGCGGCGAATCCCCTCGGGCCGGCTGACCGCGAGATGCCCGGCGCGAATCAACTGTTTCAGCGTCGTCAGACTAACACCCAGAACATGCGCGGCTTCGGCGCGCGAATAAACTGAATTCGGGTCAACAACCGGTTTGGAACTCACAAAAAAACTCCTTTTTCATTTTCAGTCACCCGGATTATAGCAGGGTTGCCAAGGGTTGTCAAGGGGCGCAGAGGGACGCAAAAAGGCAAAAAACAAGTCGCGCGGCGAAA
>JACQGS010000272.1 GCA_016199405.1 Chloroflexota bacterium
CGTCCCAACGTCTGATTCAAGTGCGTTCTATAGGTCGTTGGGACGCGTAAGTGTTCGGACGTGGGTTCTCATGCTCGGCGGTGCGTTTCTTATCGCGTCGGCGCTCTATGCCACGTTGATCATTCGGGCATATGGAAACCCTCCGATCAGCTGGGGCGACCCGCGCACGCTGGAAAATCTGTGGTGGCTCGTGAGCGGCGAACTGTATCGCGGTTATCTTTTTGGTCTTCCCCTGAGCCAGTACCCCGCGCAGATTTCCGCTTTAGCCAAACTCCTTTTCGATCAGTTTGGGCTGGTTGGGGTCGCGCTGGGATTGTGGGGCGCGACGGAATTGTTTCGCCAGTCGCGCCGGCTCGCTTCGGCGTTGGCTGTGGCATTTGGGTTGCAGATGCTCTTTGCCATTGGCTACTATTCACGCGATTCATACATCTACTTGATTCCGGGTTTCATGATTTTTAGTCTGTGGATCGCGGTGGGTCTCCATTTCCTCGTCAACCAACTCACAAATTATCTCGCGCATCGGGGTATGCGAGCGCAGTGGCATCTGCCGGCGGTGAGCGCGCTATTGCTTCTCCTGCCGGCAACGAATCTCGTCGCAAATTTCTCGGCAATGGATCTGAGCCAAGACACTCGCGCGCTCGAGTATGGCAAGCAGGTCTTTGCCGCCGTGCCTGACAACGCAGTGATCATTGCCGATGGCGACGAGCATATCTTTGCATTGTGGTATTATCGCTACGTGGAAAAACCCAACTCACGTGTCGCGGTGATTGCCAAAGGTCTCGCCGGCTATGCGTGGTATCGCGACATCCTTCGGCGCGAATATCCCGAATGGACTTGGAGTGAAAGTGGGGGACTCCCGTGGGATCAATTTCTCCAGACGCTTGTCACAAGCAATCAGAGGCGGTATTCTTTCTTTTGGACTGATGCCGACCCAAGATTCGAAAGTGTATTCCGGTTTCAACGGGTTGGTCTGCTGTACGAGGTTTCTCCGATGGGGCCAAAGTAACCTCCATTTCGATCTGCGAATATTAGTTGCCGCGCCAAAGCGCACGGCGAACCCGCGCGAACAGAAATTGAACGCGTGCAGTTTACATGCCTCTCGGCGTATGCTATACTCGGCGCGGGTACACGCCCAAGAGGAGAAATATGTCTGAGACGGTCACTCGCCAACAAGTTATCGAGTTGATTGACGCCTTGCCCAGTGAAACTCTGCCAGAATTAGTCGAGTTCGCTGAGTACTTGCGTCACAAAACGCGTCCGCGCGATTCGTTTGCCGTCGCCTCATCGGAGCAAGGTCTGTTAGAGGTCATCCATCGCCGCCTTGCGCCGGAACAACAGCATCGCCTTGACGTGTTGCGACAGAAAAACGAGAGCGGGCAACTGACGGATGCAGAACGCGCAGAACTATGGGCATATGTGGAACAGGTGGAAAATGCCGATGCACAACGCGCCGAAGCCCTGATCGAATTGGCGCATTTGCGGAATGTGCCGGTGACCGTGCTGATGCGTGATCTGACGCGGAAAGTTTCCCCTGTTGCCAACTGAACACGCGCCGGCGGCGATTCGCCAGGTGGTCGCGGCGCGGGCGCGGGAGGTTTGCGAATACTGTCGCACGCCCGCGCAATTTGCGACGCAAAGCTTTACGCTTGACCACATTCTACCCCGGGATGCCGGCGGCACGACCACGCTGGAGAATCTCGCGTGGGCATGTTTTGGATGCAACGCGCACAAACACACCCAAACCCACGCGCTCGATTCACAGACGAACGAGCGCGTGGCGTTATTCAACCCGCGCCAGCAAACGTGGCGCGAGCATTTCACTTGGAATACCGATCTCACTCGTGTTCTCGGCAAGACCGCGTGTGGCCGCGCGACCGTAGAAGCGTTACGGTTGAACCGCCCCGGTTTGGTCAATTTGCGTCGCCTATTGGTCGCGGCAAAATTCCATCCTCCGGCGGAAGAATGATCATTACCTTCGCCAATTATCGCGGACTGACTTGAGCCACCGTGCTGTGAATACTGCCCAATTATCTGTACTATCCGGTGTGCCTTGAGGACGTCTTGTTGCGGCATAATGTGGCAATGAGAAAAGTGCATGAAACTCAAAAACCCTGAAGCCAAATTCGGATGGCGTCAAGCGTTGCGCTTGGGCGCGGGACTCGTTGTAGTCTTGATCCTTGTCAAGGTGCTCCTATTAGGTCAGGCGCTATTCGCCGTCAAGCAGGACTATGACGCGTTACAGGCATTCGTCAAGATGCCGGCTGGCGAGATGATGCAAACCGCGCGCATCGCTCAATTGGAAGGGAACTTGGTTCAGAGCGAGTCCGATTTGCAATCACTCAAGCGCGAGTCGGCTGGGCTTTTTCCTCTGGCGCCCTACCTCGGATGGATTCCGTTCGTCGGCGGCGACATTGAACAATCGCCGGCAGTTCTCGATTATGCGACGGAAGCGATCGGAACTGGGCGAATGGCGCTCGATTTGTATCGTGTGGTTCTGCGGAAGATGCCCGCCGGCGGCGATTTGAAAAGCCCGGCGCGGGGCGCGCTGCTCATTCAAACGATGGACGCGCTGCGTCCCGATGTTGATCGAATGAAGCGTCAACTTGCTGATCTCCGCGCGGCGCGTGACCGGATTGATGAAGCCAGACTGGGCTCAGTAACCGCGCGGCTAGTTCAACGCGGCGATTCAATCCTGAAGCTCGCGGTGCCCGCAATAGAGATGTTCGATTCTCTGCCGGATCTATTGGGCGCGCGCGGGACCCGCCGCTATCTTTTTATCGCCCAGAATAATGACGAACTGCGCGCGACCGGCGGATTCATCAGCGGGGCGGGCGTGATCGAAGTCGAGAATGGCAAGATCGTCAAGATGGATTTTCGCGACAGTTACGCCCTCGACGATCTCTCCAAAAAGCACCCCGCGCCTCCCGGGGCTTTGACGACGTATATGGATGCCGGCATTTGGGTTTTTCGCGACGGCAATTGGTCGCCGGATTTTCCGACGACCGCGCGCACATTGGAACAACTTTACCAACTGGATCAAGGTGTGGCGGTGGATGGCGTGATCGCGGTCAATGTCGGGGCGGCTGTCCGGCTGACCGAAGCGCTCGCGCCAATTGATTTGCCAACGTACGGAGAACGGATCGACGCGAGCAATGTCCTTGAGCGGATCGAGTATTATTTTGCCTCTCCGGAGGGACTCGGACAATCCGGTGATTGGTGGTCCCATCGCAAGGACTTTATGGCGGCTCTGTTACAAGCGATGATCGAACGACTCAATGCCGGCGATTCCGTTCAAGCCACGCGGTTGGCTCAGGCAATGCTGGCAAATCTTACCGCCAAGGATATTTTGATCTATCTGAACGAGCCCAGCGTCGCGCGCACTTTGCATGAACTGCGTTGGGATGGGGCGCTGCCGGAGATTCATGGCGATGCTCTGATGGTGGTGGATTCGAATGTCGGATTCAACAAAGTGGATCGCCTCATCGAGCGCCGCTTTGACTATCGCGTCGAACTTCGCCCCGGCGATCGCGCGCGCGCGAGCGTGCGGCTCGAGTACCACAATCAGAACCCAGCCACCAACGAAGCGTGCGTCCATGCGCCGGCGTATAAAGCCACGTATGCCGAGATGCGAAATAGCTGCTATTGGAATTATGTGCGCGTCTATGTTCCGGAAGGAAGTATTCCGATCACCGCGACGGAAGGAATCGCGCCGGCGGTCGAAGTGCCCGAAGCCGGCTATGCCGTCCTCGGCGGCTTTCTGGTGTTGCCCCGCGGCGAAACGCGCGCGGTCCGTTTTGATTATCGCTTGCCGGCGGGCATCGTGCGCTCCGACGGGTCGAGTGAATACACATTGAATTGGATTAAACAACCCGGCGCGCCCGCGGCTATGGTGCGCGTGGTAGTTGTGATTCCGGCGTCGTTGCAGATCGTCGAGACGGATCCGCCGCCCTCCGCGCGCGCGAATTCTGGCATTGAGTTTATTCTCGCGTCCGATCGAGATGGAACGATCAAGGTGCGGCTCGCGCCCGCGTGGAATTTGTCTTATCTAGTTGGTTGGGTCCTGCTGGGCTTTACGTTTCTCGCGCTCGTCCTCATTGTTCGTCAGTGGCGCGCGGGGAGGGCAAAAATAGAAGCGCGCCCATCCTAGTCATTCTGCCATGGAAATAAAGACGCCAAGCCCAATCGAGATCACAGCATTGGTTGGAGCGGCTGACCAACGCCCGCCCGCGGCGTTCTCGATGCGTGTCGGGGGCTGGCAGTTGTGGGTCGGCGCTGTCTTCAGTGTAGGTTTCATCGTTTTGGTCTTGCGAGACGTGCATCTGGCGGACGTGGCTAATGCATTGAGGCAGGTGAACCCCGGTTTGATGCTCTTTGCCGTGGCGAGTTTTGTGGTCACGGGAGTGGCAAAGGCGGCTCGTTGGAGGATGCTATTTGCTTCGCGCCAAAAGCCATCGTTGGGGCGAGCCTTTTCCGTCCTCTCGATCGCGATCATGCTCAATTCGTTTGCTCCTGCGCGTCTAGGCGAGTTGGCGCGGGCATATCTGATCGGTGAGGACGGAGTGAATAGCAAGACCTACGCCTTGGGTACCATCGCAGTAGAAAAAGTCAGCGATCTTATTTTTCTTGTGCTTACTTTGTCGCTGCTACTGTCCCAGATGGCACTGCCGGATTGGTTGGCGGGACCGGCGCGGGCGACGGCACTGATCATCGCTGTTCTCGTCCCCCTCTTTTTGCTTCTGGCTTGGCAGAACCAGTTGGTCTTGCGAGCGTTGGGGAGATTAAGCGGTCGTCTCTCTCTGAGTTGGGGAGAATGGTTCCTTCAGATGGTGTCTCGTGGGTTGGAGAGTTTGCAGGTCTTGCGGCACCCGCGCCTTTTGTTGGGATTGGCTGCTTGGTCAGCCCTGATCGTGGCGCTCGGCGCGTCGACTAACTATATCGTCTTTGCCGCGATGGGGCTGAATCTCTCGGCGTGGGCAGCGCTGCTACTCCTTGTCGTGTTGCAGGTTGGCGTGGCGGTTCCTTCGTCGCCGGGGCGGATCGGCGTCTTTCACTATCTGGTGGTGCTCGCGCTTTCGATTTTTGGAATCGCCAAAGAGATTGCCATCGGCTACAGCGTCGTTTTGTATCTTGTGGTGTACGTCCCGATTGCGCTGATGGGCGGTTATTGCCTGTGGCGTGAAAAGATCACCTGGCAGAAATTGGGAGAGGCCGCGGCAACCCTGAATCGGCTGGGGCGGAAGGCAGAGTGATCTCTGTCGTTGTGCCCGCGTATAATGCGGCGGCTACATTGCCGGCTTGTATCGCGGCTTTGCGCAAGCAAACGTGTGTCCCTGACGAGATTATTGTGGTGGATGACGGCTCTACAGACGACACAGTAGCGGTGGCTGAAGCCGCGGGCGCGTGTGTCGTCCGGCAGGTTCATAGGGGGCCCGCCGCCGCGCGCAACCTGGGGGTGTCCAAGGCGTATGGTAGCCTCGTGCTCTTTACGGATGCCGATTGTGAGCCATTGCCCGATTGGGTGGAGCGGATCACAGTGCCGTTTGCCGATCCGCGCGTGATGGGGGTAAAAGGTACTTATCGTTCGCGTCAACGCGAGCCGATGGCGCGGTTGATCCAGATCGAGTTCGAAGACAAGTATGCGCGGATGCGCCTGCAAGAAACGATTGACTTTATTGACACCTATTCGGCTGCCTATCGCCGCGAGGTGTTCTTAAAAGCCGGGGGATTCAACGAGGTCTTTCCCTTGGCGTCGGTCGAAGATGTGGAGCTGTCGTTTCGTCTGGCCGAACAAGGTGCGCGCTTGATGTTTGCGCCGCAAGCCCAGGTCTGGCACATCCATTCGACCAGCCTCTGGCACTATTTGAGGCGCAAAGCGCGCTATGGGTTTTGGCGAGCGTTGGTCTATCGCTGGCATCCGAAGAAAATTCGTGGGGACTCGCACACCGATCCGATTCTCAAGATCCAGTTCGCCCTAGTCGGTTTGATTGGCTTGAGTGGGTTGGTGGCGTTCGTAACCCAGTGGACGCTACTGGTGGCTTTGCTGGCTAGCGCGGTGCTCGTGGCGACGACATTGCCTTTCGCTTGGCGTGTCTGGCCGCGCGATCGGCTGGCGGCGTTGATGGTGCCGACCATTCATACGCTGCGAGCGTTCGTACAGACCGGGGCGCTGACGTGGGGTCTATTGGTTCACAGTTTGGGAACCAGTCATCGTCAACGAGCCACCGCAACTGATGTCGCCACCTTGCCAGATCCTTCTCCGGACAACAATGAGCCAAGTGATTTTCTGGGTGAAAGAGCCAATATCCCCGTTCAGCAGAATCCTGTGACTGAGAAGTGAAACGGATTTTGTTAATCGGAAACCATGAACGGCCGTGATCATCGGCGGATTAGGTGTGACTGCGCTTGTTTATGTTCCCATCGCACTGGTCATCAAGTTCGACTCGCGGGGACCGGTGGTATTTGCTCAGGATCGCGTGGGCGAAGATGAGCGAGTCTTTCGGCTATACAAGTTTCGCACGATGTACTTGAATTCGGGCAGGCACGGACTAAAGCCAGCGCCTAACGACGAACGGGTCACGCGCGTGGGACGATTTCTGCGTCGCACGAGCTTGGATGAATTACCGCAGTTCTTCAATATCCTGCGCGGTGAGATGAGATTGGTAGGTCCGCGGCCGGAGCAACTGTCGTTTCTGGCTCACTGCGGTTTGGCAGCGGCAGCGGTTTGCCGTCAAACCCGGTTTGACGGGCTGGTGGCAGGTCAACGGACGCAAACAACCTATGCACGAGCATATTGACGAAGACATTTATTACGTGGCGCATTGCTGCCTCTCGTTGGACTTGGTGATTCTTTGCCGCACGTTCAGTGCGGTCCTGAATGGTCGGGGAGCGGTTTGAGAGATAGAGGAACACCGTCTGATCCTCGCATAGTTAACCTGAATTCCGGATAAGCCAGAGTGGCTCCATTTGTCACCTCGAGCGAAGCGAGAGGTCTCGTTTTGCCTTGAAACAACGAGATTTCTCGCCGCTTCGGGGCTCGAAATGACAGTTTTGGTTCTTATCCCGAACTGACGTTATTTAGTTGGTTGGATCTTACTTGGCTTTACCTTTCTCGCACTCGTTCTAGTTTTCGGTTTGTCTTGCCTTAGTCCGCACGAGCAATTCCTGCTCGGTTCAGGCGATGCCTCTGCGTCCGCCTGAAACATTCCATAGCGCCGTACGCTATGGTCAAAGGCGCGACTATGGCAGTCCGTCATTCACTCCATTGGCGAGTACTTGCATCGCTTGGCGTAGTCTTTCTCGTAGGCGTTCTCTCGAGTCCGCGCGCCCGCGCGTCTTCCGCTACGATCGTCATCAGCCAAATCTACGGCGGCGGCGGAAACAGCGGCGCTCAATACAAGAACGATTTCATCGAACTCTTCAATCGCGGCAGTACTGCCGTCAACGTCGCGGGCTGGTCGGTGCAGTACGCGTCCGCGACCAGCGGCACGTGGAGCGTCACAAATATTTCTGGGTCGCTCGCGCCGGGGCAATACTTACTGATTCAAGAGGCGCAGGGAAGTAGCGGGACAACGAACTTGCCGACGCCGGACGTGACCGGCTCGATTGAAATGTCCGCAACCGCCGGTAAGGTCGCGCTCGTCAACGCTACGACCGCGCTGACCGGCAATTGTCCATCCAACGCGAGCATCACTGATTTTGTCGGCTACGGAACTACCGCGAACTGTTCAGAGTCATCACCCGCGCCCGCGCCCAGCAACACGAAAGCGATTCTGCGCACGCCGAATGGTTGCACTGAGACCGATAGCAACGCGGCGGATTTCGCAACCGCCGCGCCCAACCCACGCAACTCCGCGTCCGCCCTCGCGCCCTGCTCATCTGCTGCAACCAATACGCTCACTGCAACGGCAACAAGCACGCAGACACTCACGCCAACCAGCCCACCCACTTCCACGAGCACGCCCACTCGTACATCAACTCAAACCCCAGTTCCGACGCCGACCAATACCCCGCTTCCAACCTCCACGCGCACAAACACGCCGATTCCAATTCCTACTCCAACCAGCACGATAACTCCGACTTTTACACCAACTTCAACGGCGACTCCAACACGTACGCCAACTTCAACTTTCACTGCCACTTCAACACCTACCCGGACTAACACTCCAACATCAACCAACACTTTTACTCCAACATCCACGCCGACCAATTCTCCAACCGCAACGAACACCGCGACTCAAACTTTCACGCGAACATCTACGCCCACCGCGACGATTACGCCAACGCCCTTTCCCGCGCGCGCCGTCGTCATCAACGAGGTCGCCTGGGCAGGCACTGCCGCGAACAGCGCGGACGAATGGATCGAACTCTACAACACGACTGCCAACGCGATTGATCTTGCCAATTGGACGCTTACCGATGGAAACGACATTGCCATTACTCTCGCCGGCGCGATTCCGGCAAACGGTTTCTTTTTGCTTGAACGCACCGATGACGATTCAATCAGCAATATCAGCGCGGACAAAATCTACACCGGTAATTTGAACAACGATGGCGAAACGCTCACGCTGCGCGATCCCGGTGGAAACGTTGTGAATACGGCAAATGGGAATGGCGGCGGCTGGCCCGCCGGCACCGCTGGTTCGACCTTTTTCTCGATGGAGCGCAAGAATCCAATGACGGCAGATGCAGATTCCAACTGGGCATCGAACAATGGAGCAACGCGAAATGGCGCAGACACAAACGGTGCTTCAATCAATGGAACACCGAAGCAACTCAATTCCGCGACGCTCGCGCTGACGCCGACCGCAACGCCGACTCCGACCAACACACCAACTCCAACGAATACCGCGACACCAACTCTGACCAGCACTCCAACTTCAACGAACACCGCGACTCCGACTAGCACATCAACTCGAACGAATACCGCGACACCGACTCCGACTAGCACATCAACTCCAACGAATACCGCGACACCAACTCCGACTAACACTCAAACGCCAACGAACACCGCGACACCAACTCCGACCAGCACACCAACGCCAACAAACACCGCAACGCGAACGCCGACCAACACTCCAACGCCAACGAACACCGCGACGCAAACGTTGACGAACACCGCGACTCCAACGAAAACTGCGACACCAACACTGACGAATACTCCAACGCCAACACACACTACAACGCCAACGCCGACCAATACTCCAACTCCAACGAATACCGCGACACCAACTCCGACTAACACGCCGACTCCAACAAACACCGCAACGCGAACGCCGACCAATACTCCAACTCCAACAAATACTGCAACGCCGACTCCGACCAACACACCAACTCCGACCAGCACACCAACTTCAACGAACACCGCAACGCCAACTCCGACGAACACCGCGACACCAACTCTGACCAGCACACCAACGCCAACAAACACCGCAACATCTACGCCGACCAATACTTCGACACCAACAAATACCGCAACGCGAACGCCGACCAGCACACCAACTCCAACGAATACCACGACACCAACTCCGACCAGCACACCAACTCCAACGAATACCACGACACCAACTCCGACGAACACCGCGACACCAACTTCGACCAATACTCCGACCCCAACAAATACCGCAACGCGAACGCCGACCAGCACACCAACTCCAACGAATACCGCGACACTAACACTGACGAATACTCCAACTCCAACGAAAACTGCGACACCAACACTGACGAATATTCCAACGCCAACAAACACTACAACGCCGACGCCGACCAACACTCAAACGCCATCAAACACCGCGACGCCAACGCCGACCAACACTCAAACGCCAACGAGTACCGCGACACAAACGTTGACGAACACCGCGACGCCAACGCTGACCAATACGGCAACTTCCACGTACACTGCGACACCAACTTCGACCTTCACGCCGACGCCTACCGCGACGCGTACTGCGACGCCGTTTCCTGCACGGGCAGTCGTCCTCAACGAAGTCGCGTGGGGCGGTACCGCCGCGAGTTCCAATGATGAATGGATCGAATTGTTCAACCCCACATCGAACGCGATCAATCTGGCCGGCTGGACGCTCACAGATGGCGGAGATGTTTCAATCACGTTGAGCGGCACGCTTCCGGCGAATGGCTACTATCTGCTTGAACGTACGAATGACACAGCGATCAGCAACATCGCGGCAGATCAAATCTACACCGGCGCGCTGACCAACACTGGCGAGTCGCTTACCCTGCGCGATCCCGCCGGCAACGTTGTTGACGCGGCAAATGGGGATAGCGGTACCTGGCCTGCCGGCACTGCCAGCTCAACTTTTTACTCGATGGAGCGCAAGAATCCGTTGACGGCGGATGCGGATGCAAACTGGGCATCGAACAATGGTTTGACGCGCAACGGTTCCGACGCAAATGGCAATTCAATCAATGGAACCCCCAAACAAATAAACTCGACGACACTTGCCTTGACTGCGACACCGACTCCAACGCAAACCCTAACCCCGACGGCGACGCGCACTCCAACAGCCACGTCAACCAATACGGCAACACCGACCGCGACGCAAACCCGCACAGCCACGCCAACCAATACGGCAACACCAACGCCAACTCGAACAAGTACAGCTACGCCAACGAATACGGCGATGCCAACTTTGACTGGTACGGCAACACCAACGAACACGCCAACGCCCACAAGTACATCAACTCCAACATCCACGAATACCTACACGCCGACCTCCACTCAAACCAACACTGCGACGCCAACGCGGACGAACACACCGACACTCACAGCAACTCAAACACTAACGCGTACGCCGACCTCAACGTCCACAACTACCGCGACACCAACGCTCACAAGTACTCCTTCGCCAACGAACACCGCGACGCGAACTCCGACCAACACTCCAACCTCAACAAGTACCGCCACGCCAACGCCGACG
>JACQGS010000028.1 GCA_016199405.1 Chloroflexota bacterium
GGATAGCCGTGCGTCGCGCTCCAGACTTGCAAACCGGTGCGTTCATCGCGCCCCAAGACCGCGACGCGCGCGGCTTGCACAAAATAAGGGCGCATCGTCGTCCGCGCTTGCGCTTCGGGACGATCATCCGCGCGAATCACGACGGTGCGCGCCGGCATTTTGCCGTACGGTCCGGCGACATCGCCGGCAACTTTGCCGACCAGCGTGCCGCCGGTGATGACGAAGGTCTCGGTGAAAAAATAACCGAGATTTAATTCGGCGAGAAATTCTTCAACGCCGGCTTTGACTTGTCCGTTCGAAACATACGCCGGGCGATACGCGCATTCCGGCAGCCAAATGCCGCGCGGCGCGCGTCCCAAATGCCGCCGCGAGGATTCGATGCCGGTTTTGAGTTGCCCATACAGCGATGAATCGCGTTCAAACAGCGGCAAGTACGCGTGCGTCGCCGCACTCGTGAGAATATCGAGATTGCCGGCGTCGCTCAATTGCCGGAACGCGCGGACGAGATCGCGCGCGTAACGGTCGCGGAAGGAGGCGAGGATGTTAGTGTACCAGTTGAAGTAAAAGCGCGGCAACTCCTTCGACTCCGCTTCGCTCCGCTCAGGATGCACCGTTCCCTTGCGCGCGATATCCGCCTCCGCGAGCGCGAGCCGTTCTTGCAAATAAATTTCGAAATGATTTTGCACGTCCGCGTCCGCGAGTTGCTCTAGCAAAATAGGCGTGAGTCCCAACGTCAGCCGCGGCTCGATGCCTTCCGCTTTCAAATCATAGAGCGCGTTGAGGAGCGGGATGTACGTTTCCGCCATAACTTCGTGCAACATTTCTTCGCCGTGGGGCCAGCGTCCCGCGTTGCGGACGTACGGAATATGTGAGTGGAGAACGAAGGTGAAGGAACCGAGGGTCATTTGGAAATCCGTAATTGGTAATTAGTAATTGGTTGTTTGTGATGAGTGAACCGTGAATCGTGAAATGTCATTCTGAACGAAGTGAAGAATCTTGTTGCCGCAAAAGTATTCAAATTACTCCAAGCAGAACTTGACTCTGGTTGGAACAACAAGACACCTGCACTTGCGTGCGGTGCAAGTGTGCTTCGTCGCTGATCCTTCGCTTCGCGCAGGACGCTCCTCAGCATGACAAGCCTAGTCGCGCGCGCGGTTTGCCACTTGCGGCTCGTCAAATTGTCTTGTGCTTGCGCGCGCTGCCGGAGAGATGACAACGGACACAACCGAATTAAACGGACGCGTGCTTGCGGGTCTGTCCGTTCAATCCGAACTTGTCCGTTGTTCTACCGCTTCCAGATTCTTCCGCACCGTGACCGTGCTGGGATGATTCTCGCCCAAGAATTCCGTGAAAATTCTTAGCGCGCGCTCAAAATGTTTGCGTGCACTTACCAAATCTCCTGATTGTTGAAGAATAGTACCAATCCACGACACGTGCGTTGCCACGTTGGGATGATTGGGACCGAACGCGGCTTCGTCAATCGCGAGTGCGCGCTCGTAGTGTTTGCGTGCGCCGTCGAGATCGCCGAGGGCGTAAAGCACACTGCCGAGATTGTTGACATCGGTTGCCACATTAGGATGATTGGGACCGAACGCGGCTTCGTCAATCGCGAGTGCGCGTTCATTGTGTTTGCGTGCGCCGGCGAGGTCACCGAGGTCTTGAAGCACAGAGCCGAGATTGTTGACGGCAGCGGCAACTTTGGGATGATCCGAGCCAAGTGACTTTTCCCAAATCGCGAGCGAGCGTTCAAAGTGTTTGCGTGCGCCGGCGAGGTCGCCGAGGTCTTGAAGCACACAGCCGAGATTGTTGACGGCGGCGGCAACTTTGGGATGATTGGGACCGAAGGCGGCTTCGTCAATCGCGAGCGCGCGTTCGAGGAGTTGCTTAGCGTCGGCAAATTGCGCGCGCACTTTCAGATACAAGCCCGCTTGGTTGAAAAGATACGCTGACGCTTTAGGTGCAATGCTCAACGCGGCGGCGTTGTTTGCGGTTGCCAAGGCGTGCGAGAGCAGACGCGCGCAAACTTTCCAGGACTCAACATTGTTTTGAATTCCAGACGGAAACGCGCCGCGCACAATCTTCGCCGCCGCTTCGGCGTACTTTTTTCTTTCCTTATTGGTTATTCGTTCGCGGATGACGGCTTGGACGAGGCGGTGGATAGAAAATTCCGCGCCGCGGCGTTCAATCAGCGAATAGCGCAAGAGTGGTGCAATCACTATCTCATCAAATTTCAAAGCATCCGCAACTGCGTCTGCGAGCGGCGTGGGCAAATGCTTTGCGCCGTTCACAATGATGTTCTGCGGAATATCGTCGGGCGCGAAAAACGCGCAGAGGTTCATCAGCGCGCTTGCCGCCGGCGATTGCTTTTCCACCGCGCGAATCGAAATCTCCCACGTTGTCGCGACCGTCGCGGCATAATCGGCGGGCTGGTGCTTTTTCAAAAGTTCGGCGCGGTGCGTCTTGAAAATTTCCAAATATTCTGCAAACGATTCGCCGCTCGCTTCGATGAACGCGCCCGCTTGTTCTAGCGCCAGCGGGAGATTGCCTAATTCGTCTGCGAGTTTTTCAGCAGCATCTGTCATTGCGAGGAGCGATCCTGAACGAGCAGAGCGAGTCGAAGGATGCGACGAAGCAATCTCCAAATCGCGATTGGGGGATTGCTTCCCCTTCACTCCGTTCAGGGTCGCAAAGACATCCGCGCCGGTGCGCTTGAAAAGAAAATTCACGGCATCCGCGCGCGGCATTTCTCGGATCGGCAAAGCATTCGCGACACTGTGCCACGCCGAATTGCGCGAGGTGATGATGACGTTGCCGGCATTGCCTTGCGGCAAGTACGCGCGGATTTCATCGGACGCGTTCGCGTTGTCAAAAATCAAAAGCCAATTTTCGTCGCGGAGTAAATGCGCGCGCACCGCGTCAATGACGACGCGCTGGTCTTGCGCGTCTTTATCGCGCAGATTGAGCGGCTGGGCAAGTTGCGCGTAATCGGAAGCCAGCGTCGCCGGAATTTCCGCGCGCAGCCACCATACCAGATCGTAATCGCTCGCGTGACGATACGCGTACTCGACCGCGAGTTGCGTTTTGCCCACGCCGCCCAAGCCGTGAATCGCTTGTGTCACTGCCGCTGTTTTTCCTAACACGAGCGTGCCGCGCAAATCGTCTAGCAATTGAGCGCGACCGGTGAAATTTGGATTGCGTTGATGCGGAAGATTCCAAATCGCCGGCATTTGCGCGGGGAAACGGCGCGGTGGAGGGATGGTCGCAGGCGTCGCGCTTGGAAATTGCGGAGCTGTTTGGGGTTTGGCGCGACCGCGCTGCACGCCCGCGAGCATTTTTTTTCGCGCGGCGAGTTCATCGAGACCGACGAGATCAATGTAAATGATTTGCGCCAAGAGTCCGCGTGGATCGCACTCGCGCACGCGGATCGGAACGAGTATGCCCTGATCGCCGGTCGGATCGCGCGCAAACGCCGCCGCCCATTCGGGCTGAGTGAAAAGAGACGCGAGAAAATTCGGCGAGAGCACCGCAAGCGTGCGCTCGGCTTCGCTCGCGGCGCGTTGCATTTCCAAAACAAAATTCGCGCCCGCGCGAAAATCCCACGCTTGGATTGTGACGGAATAATTTGCGCTTTCCAATTCCCACGCGATCCATTCCGCCCACGCGCGGTCGGCGCTGTTGTAACTGATGAAAAAATTTTTCATCGCGCGGCATTATACCGCGAGCGGGTGAACGCGGCAAGGCGTAGGGGCGAGGCATTCGCCAAATCTTGATCTCAAGAAATCTGGGTCGGTATATTCCAAACTTATTCGCTAATGAACAAGTGTTTGCGAATGCCTTGCCCCTACCAAGCCCGGATTCTTTTGACACATCATTTGTTTGATGTTATTCTCCCGCGCGATGAAAGTTTATTTGCAGGCGCTCGGTTGTAAACTGAATGAGAGCGAATTAGAAGCGTGGACGCGGCGGTTCGCCGAACAGGGCGACGAAATTGTCGCGGACGCGCGCGACGCGGAATTATGCGTCTTGAACACCTGCACGGTGACGCACGTCGCCGCGCGCAAATCGCGGCAGGCGGCGCGGCAAATGGCGCGCGCGAATCCGAACGCGCGCGTCGTTCTCACCGGTTGTTACGCGACGATGTCGCCGGCGGAAGCGCGCGCGTTGCCGAACGTCGCGCTCGTTGTGCCGAATCGCGATAAAGAGCAGTTGCCGCAGATGGCAAATGGCATTTTGCCGGTGGCGGATTGCACACAATCGGCAATTCAGTCACCAGTAAACTTTTCCTCGTCACTTGCCACTCGTCACTCGTCACTTCGCACGCGCGCGTTCGTGAAAATCCAGGACGGCTGCAATATGAGTTGCACGTACTGCATCATTCCGCTCGCGCGCGGCAAAGAACGCAGTCGCCCGCTGCGCGAGGTGGTCGCGGAAGTTCAGCGTTTGACCGATGCCGGTGTTCAAGAAATTATTTTGACCGGTGTGCAGATTTCAGCGTATCGTGAGGCAAATTTCAAATTTGCCCTACGCGATCTGGTCGCGGCAATTCTCGCCGAAACCAACGTGCCGCGCCTGCGCCTGACGAGCATCGCGCCGTGGGATTTTGATGCGACGCTGTTCGAGTTATGGAGCGATCCGCGTTTGTGTCGGCATTTGCATTTTTCTTTGCAGAGCGGCAGCGACTCCGTCTTGCGCCGGATGCGCCGTCCGTACACGACCGCGCAATACGCGCGCGCGGTCGAAATGGCGCGCGAAAAATCGCCGGATGTTGGCATCACGACGGATGTGATTGTCGGATTCCCGGGCGAGACCGACGCCGAGTTTGAAGCGAGCCGCCAGTTTGTGGAGCGCATCGGCTTTGCGCGCGCGCATGTTTTTCCGTATTCGCCGCGTGAAGGCACGCTTGCCGCGCAATTGCCGAACGCCGTTTCGGATCGCGTCAAGGAATCGCGCGCGCAAGAGATGCAAGCGGCCGCCGCCGCGAGCGCGCGTGCGTTCGCCGCGCGATTTGTCGGACGCACGTTGCCGGTGTTGTGGGAGACGAGACAACCGACGACAGATGACAGACAACAGATGATCGCAGATGGTCTGTCGTCTGATGTCTGTGCTCTGTGGTCTGGGTACACCGATAACTACATCCGCGTTTCCGCCGAGAGCGCCCTACCATTGCGTAACCAAATTACCCACACCCTTTTGACCGGCGTAGCCGAAGATGGCTCAAGTGGCATTGTTCAGTGACAGATGTAACCTTGACAACCACCTAAACAGGGCTTGACACCAACTGCACTTACGGTCTAGAATTAGCCCTAATGGGAGCGGCGCGTGTCCACATCATTACTCAACGGGTGAGGAATGACAGAACGAGACGATCAAGTCCAACTTGTAGTGGATGACATTCAGATTGCCTTTGGCGGTGTCGCCGCGCTCAAAGATGTTGGTTTCAAGGTTCGCCAAGGCGAGATTTTTTCGATCATCGGACCAAATGGCGCAGGCAAAACCGTTACCCTCAACTGCATCAACGGTCTGTATCGCCCCTCGCGCGGCAGTATCCTCTTTGAAGGCAAGACCATTACCCACCTTCGTCCGTACGAGCGCGCCGCGCTCGGCATCGCGCGCACGTTCCAGAAGATCGAACTCTTCTCTGGAATGACTGTGCTCGATAACATCCGGCTCGGGCGGCACCTCCACCTCCGAACGAATCTGCTGAGCGCCGGCATCTATCTGGGGCCAGCCGCGCGCGAAGAAATCGAGAACCGCGATTTCATCGAGCGCGAGATCATTGATCTCTTGGAGATCGAGCACATTCGCCACAAGATTGTCGGGATGCTGCCGTACGGTTTGCAAAAACGCGTTGAACTCGCGCGCGCGCTCGCGCTGCAACCCAAACTGATTCTGCTCGATGAGCCGATGGCGGGGTTGAACCTCGAAGAGGTTGAGGATATGGCGCGGTTCATTCTCGACATCAACGAGGAAAAGAAATGGCAGGTGACCTGTCTGTTGATCGAGCATGATATGGGCGTCGTGATGGACATCTCGGATCGCGTCGCGGTCTTGAACTACGGCGAGAAGATCGCCGAAGGCACGCCCGAGGAAATCCAAAAGAATCAAGCCGTGCACGACGCGTATCTCGGTGAAACGGAGGAGGAGTTGTATGTCACGCGACGGTGAATCCACTCCGGCGGTTATTCAGGTCACGCCCGACCTTTCCATCCCCAAGGTGTTCGTCCAAGCGGCGCGCAAGTTCGGGAACAAAGTGGCGATGCGCGAAAAGGAATTCGGCATCTGGCGTCCGATTACGTGGACCGAATACCTCGACCAAGTCCGCAAGATCGCGCTGGGACTTTACGCGCTCGGCATTCGTAAGGACGATAAGATCGCGCTGATCGGCGACAATCGTCCCGAAGGATTGATGGCGGAAATGGGCGCGCTGGCGGCGGGCGGCGCGGCGGTGTGGTTGTATCAGGAATCGTTGATTGACGAAGTGCAGTACATTGTCAACCACTCGGATGCGCGCCTGCTGTTCTGCGAAGGGCAGGAAGAAGTAGACAAAGCGCTCGCGATTCA